>CAJQPE010000068.1 GCA_905480125.1 uncultured Flavobacteriales bacterium
ATTAAAATGTTTTATTCATTGTATTACAGCTCTCGAGTATAGTGAAGAAAAAGACTTTAATAATATGCTTCGAGCAACAACCCAATCAATGGCAGCTGTTCTTGGAGGTTGCGATAGCCTATCAGTTGCATCTTTCGATGGTGAAGATTCTGAATTTTCATTACGCATAGCAAGAAATGTTCAGTTAATTCTGCAAGGAGAGTCATATCTTGATAAGATTGCAGATCCTGCGGGAGGCTCATATTATATTGAATCATTAACCAATCAGCTAGTTGAGGGAGTTATCAAGGGGGAAATTGCGGCAGTAAGAAATATCGAAGAAAATAATAGTCCCCTTGGCTTAAAGTGGTGGAATACTTCTGAAGGGATTGCTCTAAAATCTCATTTTACAGCTTCAGATTCTAATCAATTACACCACCTTGATTACGCAGCTGGGCTCGCGCCAAATTTAAGAGGTCCATATCCAACAATGTATACTGTTCGGCCATGGACTATTAGGCAATACGCAGGATTCTCAACGGCAGAAGAGTCTAACGCTTTTTATAGAAGAAATTTAGCTGGTGGACAAAAAGGGCTTTCAGTTGCATTTGATTTAGCAACCCATCGTGGTTATGATTCAGATCATCCTCGTGTAGAAGGTGATGTTGGAATGGCAGGTGTCGCAATAGATTCTATTTTAGATATGGAGATATTGTTTAATCAAATTCCATTGGATAAAATGTCTGTTTCAATGACAATGAATGGAGCAGTGCTTCCAATACTGGCGTTTTATATTGTTGCAGGGTTAGAGCAAGGTGTAAAACTAGATGAGCTGTCTGGAACTATTCAGAATGATATTCTGAAGGAATTTATGGTTCGAAACACTTACATCTATCCTCCGAAACAATCGATGAGAATAATCGCAGACATCTTTAAATACACTTCTAAAAAGATGCCTAAATTTAATTCAATAAGTATTTCAGGTTATCACATGCAAGAAGCTGGTGCTACGGCAGATATAGAACTAGCATATACACTTGCGGATGGTTTGGAATATTTAAAAACAGGCATATCTTCGGGGATGAAAATTGATGAATTTGCACCTCGACTCTCATTTTTCTGGGCAACAGGCATGAATCATTTTATGGAGATAGCAAAAATGCGGGCGGCGAGAATGTTATGGGCAAAACTTGTGAAGCAGTTCAATCCAACTAATCCTAAGTCATTGGCATTAAGAACGCATTGTCAAACTTCTGGCTGGAGCTTAACAGAGCAAGACCCTTATAATAATGTTGCTCGAACTTGCATTGAAGCAATGGCCTCAGCAATGGGTGGAACGCAATCCTTGCATACGAATGCATTGGACGAAGCAATTGCACTACCAACCGATTTTTCAGCAAAAATTGCTCGAGATACCCAGATTTATTTGCAACAAGAAACAGAAATTTGTAGAACCGTAGATCCTTGGGGAGGCTCTCATTATGTTGAGCATTTAACGCAAGAGCTGGCTCATAAAGCCTGGGAACACCTCCAAGAAATTGAAGCACTTGGTGGAATGGCTGCGGCAATAGAAACTGGTATTCCAAAAATGAGAATAGAAGAAGCTGCTGCTCGAAAGCAAGCACGTATTGATTCTGGAAGAGAGGTTATTGTTGGAGTCAATCGTTTTCAAATAGAAGAGGAATCAAAATTAGATATCAGGTCTGTTGATAATACCAAAAATCGCGATTCGCAAATTGCCCGACTAAACAGGTTAAAAGCTAATCGCAATTCGGCAGATGTTCAACTAGCTTTACAAGCGCTTACTGCTTCAGCAAAATCAGGTAAAGGAAATTTACTAGAATTAGCTGTGGATGCGGCTCAAAAACGTGCTTCATTAGGTGAAATTTCAATGGCATTAGAAAAGGTATATGGTCGTTATAAGGCCGAAATTAGATCAATATCAGGTGTTTATTCTTCAGAATCTATGGAAAATAATGATTTTAAAAAGGCACAAGCGCTAGCAAATAAGTTTGCTGGGTTAGATGGGCGAAGACCTCGAATTATGGTAGCTAAGATGGGCCAAGATGGGCATGATAGAGGAGCTAAGATAATTGCTACTTCATTTGCTGATATTGGTTTCGATGTAGATATAGGGCCATTATTTCAGACACCGGAGGAGGCGGCCAAACAAGCTATGGAAAATGATGTTCATATTCTAGGTATATCTTCTTTGGCGGCAGGTCACAAAACACTGGTTCCAAAAGTTATTGCAGAATTAAAGAATTTAGGAAGAGAAGATATTATCGTTATAGCCGGGGGCGTTATTCCACAGCAAGATTATGACTTCCTTTATGATGCGGGCGTTTCTGGTGTTTTTGGTCCAGGTACTGTTATTCCTAAAGCTGCTCAAGAAATTTTAAAGAAACTAATTAAAGAAGTTCAATAAGATCTTGAAAAACTATTCAGAAAAAATATTACTTGCCTGGGCAGAGGCAATTAAGGGTAATGTTAAAATTAGAGATTTTTTGGCCAATAATGGGTATCCAGAACTAGCTATTTTTTGCTTTGCTGTTCGTAACCAAGATACTGCACGAACTTGGCTAGTAGAGAAAAAGCACATGCACTTAATGGCGCTAATTAATGGGGCAGAAGGAGATGAGGAAGCAATAGAATGGCTCGATAGGTTTGATTTTAAAACCTTGGCTAAAGTTGCTCTTGCAGGAGATAATGACTTAGCTGCATTTAAATGGTTACAAAGTAAAGATATTCTCTTCGCAAAAATTGCATTAGAAATACGGACCGTAAAAAACGAAATTGAAGATAGTAATGTTGATCCACACCAGAGGGGAAGCAATTAAATACAAGAAATATGTTTGGAAAAATGGGAGATATGGTGGGAAAACTCAACGAGATGAAAAAGCAAGTTGAGGAAACCAAAGCTAGGTTGGCTTCAATAACCGTTGAGGGATCTTCTGCTCAAGGGATGATAAAAGTAAAAGCTAATGGAAATAGAGAAATATTAAATGTCGAAATTCACCAAGAGCTTTTCCATGCCGATAGAGAAGAAGTACAAGATATGTTAGTATTAGCGTTTAATGACGCCTTAACCAAAGCAAAAAACACCGAAGAATCTGAAATGAAAGGTGCAGCCAGTGGCATGCTTCCTAATATTCCAGGTTTAGGACTTTAGCTTATGAAAACCGAAATAGATTATCTAATCGATCAGCTAGATTCGTCTAGAGTATTAACCCGATTTTATATATCGAAACTGAAAGAGGTGGACATGACAAAATCGTTCGAATATGATGGTATTCAATTCAATAGTGCTTATTGGGTATTGGCCCATATTGCTTGGGCAGCGAACATGTTATTGTTAAAAGGAACAGGAGGTAAGCGGCTCAGATTTCCTTGGCTTAAGTCTTTCGAAATAGGAAGTACATATATTCATAAACCTGAAATGCCGCCAATTAAAGAAATTATTGATGGTATGAAGTTAATTCATGAAACTGCTATAACGCATCTTAAAACACTTTCAATTGATGCTTTGAATGAGCCTAATGCACTCGCTTTTGAGTTTATGGGTAATGATACCACTAGGATGATTATTCAGCATGCGGCTCGTCATGAAGCATCTCATGCAGGACACTTGGGTTGGTTGTGCAAAATGCACGGGATTAAAACGTTTTAAGTTATTAGCTTATTAAGCCCTCCAGCAGCAATTCCTCCAAGGATTGGTCCAACAATGTATACCGTAAAAAAGCTAAAAGGAGCTGTTGGAAAAGCAGCATCCCCCCAACCCGATAGATAAGCAAATAATCGGGGTCCAAAATCTCGTGCAGGGTTTATTCCCGCTTGTGTATATGGAGCGACCAAGCAGATTATTAACGTTACGGTTAGTCCAATTAAAATAGGTGTAAGGTTGTCAGTTTGTTCTTTTTTTTCGGTTAATCTGAATATCACCAAAACTAAAATAAATGTTCCGATTGCCTCAAGTGCCATTGCTTGTAATGCTGTAATTGATATTTTACTAGCAAACTCTGGGTTCGGAAAAAACTCTCCAAACATCTGTGCTGTTTTCATTGATTTGAATGAGCCTCGCACAATAGAGTTAGTTTGTTCAAAGTCAGAAATAGTATCTCCAAAAATAAAGTATAGGAGGGCTGCTGCTGAAAATGCTCCTAAAAATTGGCTTGTAATGTAGAGTGGTAATTTTTTAATTGAAAAGCTTCCGAACAAGGCCATCGCGGCACTTACTGCTGGATTTAAATGAGCAGGACAGATATTTCTAACCGAAAAAATAGCAATAGCAACACCAACCCCCCAAATGATAGCTACTTCTAAAAGGCTTCCGAAAGCATCGAGTAAAACAGCTGAAGCAACCGCCCCGCATCCAAAAAGCACGAGAATGAATGTACCGATATATTCTCCAATTAGTTCTTTGTAGTAGGTCATTTTATTTGACTAAAAACGTAAAATAGTTCTGTTGCAATTTCATTAGAACATTGATCATACATCTGCTCTTCCATATCTGTGTTGTCAAACCTTTTAGGGTCGTTATAACGAACGGGAATTCGCTCGTCGGACCCAAGAATATACGGACAGTTTTCATCAGCATGGGAACAGGTCATTATTGCTGCAAAATTCGTAGTCGGATTTGTTTTATCATCAAACATCTTCGAAAAAACGGTGAGTGGCCTTTTAATAAAATCAGCAGATAATTCGTAATGTGGGTTTTCACTACCTCTTGTTTTTACTTGAAACCCACTTCTTTTTAAAGAGGCAATAGTTCGCTCATTGCAAGCGGTAACTTCTATACCTCCAGAGAATGAATTTGCGTTTACATTAAAATAATCAGCAGCTGCAGCGGACCATACTTGAGCAAACTGACTTCTACGAGAATTGTGGGTGCAAATAAAGTTTAGATTGAGTTCAGAACCATCATCTGTTTTGGCTTGAATATAATCTACTAGCGGTTGTAAAGTAGCTTTTCGGCAGGCAGTAATAGCTGCTGTTTTAATATCGTCAATTACCAATTTCATATCTTTAGTTAGCAACAACCTGAACCAGGAGTGCAAATGGAAGCTTGTTCAAATACTTCTTTTTGGTTTTCTGGGGTGCAACATGAAGAGGTAGATTCATTGGCATATTTTGGATCGTTGAATTCCGAATCTTCATGGAAATAGTACACCTCCCATTGGTGTCCATCAGGATCGGCAACCCAAAATTTGTCTTGCATCGCGTAACAACAGCTAGTCCCGATTTCTTCAATAATTGTCATTTTATTCTGTTTAGCTTTTAAAAGCTGACTAGCTAGTTCTTGTTCTGTTTCTACCTGAAAACCTAGATGCCCAAAATTCGCGTGAACTTTTTCTATGTTCTCGACAAACGAAATAACCAAAGAAGGCACGTCTAACATGAATTTGGCATATTTGGATTTCACTTTACTAGGTTCTTGACCAAAGAACGTTTTGTAAAAGTCAACTGTTTTGTTAATGTCGCTTACATATAAGCTTACGTGCATTCTAGGAAATGTGCTCATTTCGTATTGTTTTAGCAGCAATCTGTTCCGCAGCTTCCAGATTTGATGAAGTTGCCCAATAAATCGCTTAGGTTTATTAAGTTGTTAGTATCGATACAGTAGCAAACACTTGCTCCATCTGTATTTCCTTTTATGAGTCCAACATCTTTTAGTGCTTTTAAATGTTGAGAAATTGTGGCTTGCGCCAAACCTATTTCATCCACAATAACTCCGCAAACGCAGCCATCTGTTTTATAAAGATGCTCCAAAATGGCTATTCTAGCTGGGTGTCCAAGAGCTTTAGCCATTAACGCAAGCTTATTTTGCTCAGTTGTAAATTGCTCCGTTTTTGTTGTTCCCATAAATACATCGCAATATTACGATAAATATATATAATCGTAAAATTACGATGAATATTTTTATATTTTTGAAAGAAATATTGCTTTATGAAAAATATATTATTCATGCTTATTCTTTTATCACTTATTTGCACTTCATTTACTTCCGCAGATGAGGGCTTGTTCGCAAAAATAGATACTGATAAAGGCGAAATTATATTTCGGTTACATCATGAGAAGGTCCCAATGGCGGTGGCAAATTTTATTGGTCTAGCAGAAGGCTCAATCGAAAACACTGCAAGAGATAATGGTATTCCATTTTTTAATGGTTTAAACTTTCATAGGGTAGAAGCTGGAGCGATAATTCAGGGAGGATGTCCGATAGGTAATGGAATGGGAAATCCTGGATATAAGTTCAAAAATGAAACACCCAAAAATTTAAATCACGATAAGGCTGGCGTTGTTGCTATGGCTAATTCTGGTAGAAATACAAATGGCAGTCAGTTTTACATTACTATGCGTCCAATTCCATCTTTAGATGGAGATTATTCAATTTTTGGTCAAATAGAAAAAGGATTGGGGGTAGTTCAGTTGATTGAAGTAGGTGATAAAATTAAGTCTGTTACAATAATTAAGAATGGTGAAAAGGCTAAAGCATTTGATGTAGAGACCTCATTTCCTTCAAAAGCAAGAAAGAAGCTTTAGGTTAATTGTTCTTTGCGATCAACACTCCAAGCTTCAGGCTTGTCATCAAAAAGGATTTTTGTTTTGGCCCAAACAGATTCAAACAACTCTGACGTTCTATACTCTTCTAATGAAGTTGAATTATCCCAATAACTATATGTAAAAAAAATATTTGGGTTATCAATGTCATGCAGTAATTCTAATCGTTGGCATCCTGCGAACGATCTAATTTTAGTCTTAGATTCATTAAAAATCTCTATAAAAGAATCTACTGCATCTTCCCGAAAGGTGAGTTTTACAATTCTAATCATGCCTCGAATTCTATTCGGATGGTTTCGTTAATGTTTAGGCCTAATAATTGGCTAGCATTTCCTGAATTGATTGCAATTTCTAGATATCCTGTTGCTCCAAACAAAGCCAAAGAATCTCCTTCTTCAATATGGTTGTAGCTTTTTACAATTTGGTGAATTTTATAACGAGACTCTCTGAAGTAGATTGTGAAAGATTTTCCCTTACCGATTTCACGAAACAGTTTTTCATTAATATTCGTTACAACATTACCATAGGAGTCTACATAAATTATAGTTCCACGAATCATTCCTTCATTAACAACAGCCCTAAATAAACTACGCTGAATAAAAGCATCCTTAGGTCCACCAATAATTTCTAAAGTTCCACCCCGCGCAAGATGGCATGCTGCTTTTACAAAAATATTTTTAGTAGGGAATGTAAGAAGATCCGTATCTTGATTAATAGTTAATTCTACAACTTTATCAGGATCTTGATCAAAAATTAAGGAGAAAATCCCATTATCCGCACCAATAAAATACTGCCCGTTAATATACATAGCAACATGCGGAGTGGCAGCACTTGCTTCAGGTTTTACACCTAAAATATGGATTGTACCTGGTGGGAAGTCTTTCATTGCATTTTTGACCACAAATGCAGCTTGAGCAATATCAAACTTTGGAACATCATGTGAAATATCAACTATAGTAGCGTCAGGATATTGATTAAGAATAGAAGCCTTTATCGAGCTAACGTAATAGTCTTTTAAACCAAGGTCTGTCGTTAAAGTAATAATTGGCATTAATTAGAGTAATTTTAGCATTTTATTAAGCAAAATATTCAATAAAATTCATTTATTTTGCCGCACCAAAAGTACCAATTTATTAATACTATATTCATTTGAGAGAAACCATCATTCAAATAGATTCCATCAATCCAGTTGAGATTTTTGGAGTAAACAATTCAAACATTACACTTCTTACAAAACAGTTTCCCAAGCTCAAAATTATTGTACGAGGAAATATGGTAAAAGCTGTTGGAGATGACAAGCAATTAAAGGCTTTTGAGGAGAAAATGAAACTTATCCTAGAGCACTTCAATAAGTTTAACCAGCTGACTGAAGGTCAAATAGAAAGATTATTAGACGAAGGTAATGACAAAGTGACTAAAGCAACGGACAATGCCGGTGATGTTTTGGTTCATGGAAATGCCGGTCGGATAGTAAAAGCAAAAACGGAGAATCAACGAAAAATGGTTGATTGTATCGGAAAGGCGGATATGCTCTTTGCTGTTGGTCCAGCTGGAACAGGAAAAACATACACTGCTGTTGCACTAGCTGTGAGAGCTTTAAAAAATAAAGAGGTTAGAAAGATTATTTTAACTAGGCCTGCAGTTGAGGCAGGCGAGAATTTAGGTTTTTTGCCAGGAGATTTAAAGGAGAAATTAGATCCATATTTACAGCCTCTTTATGATGGCCTGCGAGACATGATTCCTGCTGAAAAAATTACAGAGTTTGTTGAAGCTGGAATTATTCAAGTAGCGCCTTTAGCATTTATGAGAGGTAGAACACTGGATAACGCTTTTGTTATTTTAGATGAAGCTCAAAATGCAACCGAAGGGCAATTAAAAATGTTCTTAACCAGAATGGGAAAGTCGGCTAAATTTATCATTACGGGAGATGTTACGCAGGTTGATTTACCAAGAAATCAAAAATCTGGTTTAGTGCAAGCCATGAAAATATTGAAAGCTTTAAAAGGCATCGAGATAGTAGAACTAGATGGGCGAGATGTAATTCGTCACAAATTAGTAAAGGGAATATTAAAAGCATACGAACAAGTAGAACCAAAACAATAAAAATTATGTCGAATACAATAATGAAAACCGAATTTAAGTTCGAAGGCCAAAAAAGCCATTATAGAGGAAAAGTGCGTGAAGTATATAATGTCGATGACAAATATTTAGTAATGATAGCATCGGATAGAATTTCAGCTTTTGATGTTGTTTTACCTGCGGGAATTCCCTTTAAAGGTCAGGTTTTAAATCAAGTTGCAGAGAAATTTATGAAAGCGACTTCAGATATTGTTCCTAATTGGATTATTGATACTCCAGACCCATCGGTAGCAATAGGACATTTATGCGATCCGTTTAAAGTTGAAATGGTGATTCGTGGATATTTAAGTGGGCACGCTTGGAGAGAATATCGAGATGGTAAGCGTATTATATGCGGTGTTACTATGCCTGACGGAATGAAGGAAAATGATAAATTTCCTGAGCCATTATTAACACCAACCACGAAGGAAGATGTTGGTCATGATGAAGATATTTCTAGAGAAGATATTCTTGCACAAGGTTTAGTTTCTGAAGAAGACTACGTGCAATTAGAAGACTATACTCGGAAATTATTTCAAAGAGGAACTGAAATTGCATCGGACATGGGCTTGATATTGGTAGATACCAAGTATGAATTTGGTAAAGATGTAAATGGAGTTATTACACTAATTGATGAAATTCATACACCAGACTCCTCTCGTTATTTTTATAAAGAAGGATATCAAGCGAGACAAGATGCTGATGAAGCTCAAAAGCAACTATCTAAAGAGTTTGTTCGTCAGTGGTTAATTGAAAATGGTTTTCAAGGTAAAGAAGGACAGCAAATTCCTGAAATGAATGAAGAATTAGTTAATTCTATTTCAGAAAGATACATTGAACTTTACGAGCAAATTACAGGAGATACTTTTGTGAAAAGTGACACAACGGATGTTATGAAAAGAGTAGAAGAAAACATAAAAGGTTTTCTTTCTATAAACGCATAGACTGTTTATGAGTTTATCAGATCGTGATAAACAGGTAGTTTGGCACCCTTACACGCAAATAAAAGGAGCTGCAGATACAATTCCCATTGTTAAGGGTGAAGCAGCTTACTTGATTGATGAAGATGGGAATAGATACTTGGATGCTATTTCTTCTTGGTGGGTTAATACGCATGGGCATTCCCATCCGCATATTGCTAAAAAAGTTTCGGAGCAGTTATCCAAATTAGAGCACTGTATTTTTGCTGGGTTTACTCATCCTAAAGCCGTTGAATTAGCTGAACGAATTTTGGAAAAATCACCAAATCAATCTCGGGTGTTCTTCTCTGATAATGGATCTACAGCTGTTGAAGTTGCCTTAAAAATGGCGTTTCAATACTGGGATAACAAATCAGAGAAAAAGAATAAAGTTATTGTATTAGATGGTTCTTATCATGGCGACACGTTTGGATCTATGTCAGTAAGTGCGAGAGGTGGTTTTAATCAGCCTTTTGAGCAATTTTTGTTTGATGTTTTGCCAATTCCGTTTCCTAAAAAAGGAGAGGGGAATAAAACGATTTCGGCACTTAAAGAGTTGTTAAAAGCCGATGATGTTTCATCTATAATTGTTGAACCTTTAATTCAGGGAGCTGCTGGAATGCGAATGTATTCGCCAGAAATTTTAGAAAAGATATTTAAGCTTTGTCGGGAACGAAAAGTCTTAATAATAGCGGACGAGGTGATGACTGGCTTTGGGAGAACAGGGAAGTTATTTGCTACTGATTATATCACCACAAAACCAGATATGGTTTGTATGTCTAAAGGATTAACGGGAGGGGCAATGGCGTTGGGATTGACCTTAGCTACTTCTGAGATTTACGAAGCCTTTATTTCAGACGATAAGTTAAAAACGTTTTTCCACGGGCATTCGTTTACTGCTAATGCTGTTGCATGTTCGGCAGCGTGTGCCAGTTTAGATCTATTTGATGAGCAGCAAACTTGGGATAATATTGCTAGAATTGAAAAGCGCTTTGCCGAATTTGTTACAGAAATGAAGGGCAATGCGATGTTTTCAGATGTCAGATGCCAAGGTGTAATTGTTGCTCTTGAACTAAAAACTGAAAGTGAGTCATCTTATTTTAACAATAAGCGCGAGGAGATTTACAATCACTTCTTGTCGAAGAAAATAATTTTACGTCCTTTAGGAAATGTTCTTTATTTCCTGCCTCCATACTGTATAAACCAAAATGATGTTGAACGAGTATTACAAGAAATTAAAGAATTCTGCGATTAGTGATAATTCAGAAGCTAAACAAATATATCCTGAATCAATTATAAAGAACTAGGTTAAGAAAATAAGCCATAATCGATATTGATAAACAATTAGTTCAATAGTTTATCTACTTGGGCCTCTATTTTGTAATGGTCACCTAGCAGCGCCTGACCCAACCGAATTGTGCTTCTTGCAGAGTCAGCGTTAGATTTTTCTACTAAATAATCAGAATATATAACAAAAGCATCTGCTAACATTTCATCAGTAGCAGGGTCTTTTTCGAAGTTTCCATCTTTAGCAAATTTTTGTAATTCAATTGAAGATTCTTTAATCCATAAACCACCTTCGCTTAGGTTGTTTGCTTTAATATCGCAAACACCCTTAGAAAACTTAATTGCAGTACTTTCGGGCACAACTTTATATACTTTTTTTAGGGTTGATGCTGCTTTTCTATAGTTGTTTGATAGGTAGAAATCGATGGCATCTCGAACTCCAGCATCTTTGAGCTGGTCGAAAAACTCTTTATACTCTTCAAATAACTTTTTCTTCTTATCTTTTTTTCTGAATTTCCCTGCATATTTAAAGGAATCTCCATAAGCTTTGGGATAATCTGTTTCTAATTGTTCTCCACCAATTTCGTGAATTCTCCAATTACACATTGCTAAGAATAGGTAAGGTTCCGGAGCAGAGCGAAACTTGTCTTTCATAGTCATTGTTTCCGCTTTAAACGCACAGTCTTCGTATTTCTCTTTTTCATACATTTCCTTGAGCTTAGTAAAATCAGGACTTACATTGGTTTCAGTTTGTTGAGCAGATAAGTTGAGCAGCGCGTATCCTAAGAATAATAGGACTAAAAATTCTTTTTTCATAATAACATTGTGTTTAGGCAAATATCAATAAATATTTATGGTAATAACCTAGTTGTGAATATCTTTTAAAAATTGTGCCAAAAAAATCCCCCAAAATTAATCGGGGAATTTGACTATTTATTTAAGACGAGTTTTTTGACGCCCAAATTATGCCCGTGAGAATTTATTTGAACAAAGTAAACTCCTGAAGATTGGCTGCTTAAATCAATTTGCGATTTCGTTGTTCCATCACTTAATATTTCAGTTGAAACAACTTGGCCCATTTGGTTTAGTATAACCACTTGAATATCTCCAACTATTTCATCACCTAATAACAATGTGGCATTATTGCGTGTGGGGTTCGGAAATAGAGCAAAGTCGTAGTTCAGTGCATCAACTATTTGTTCAACAATAACTGAAGAAGATAATTGAGCAGAGTCGTTAAATGCAACTTGATATACTTCTTTAGACTTGTTGTTTTGAACAAACGCAATTACTTCGAATAACTGTTCATCATAAAGATTGGTAAGGTCGTAACTATTATATGTTGTTGCAGATTCTCCTGCCAACCATGCTTTTTCATAGCTTACGCCCGCCCCGTCAGGCAGTAAGGCTTTAAGAACACTACTATAGTTTGAGCCACCAAAATTAATATTAGATTCTGTAATAGCAACTTGAAGCGTGATGTTAGAACTATCCAAATCATTACGTGATGTGATTGTTGAGTTGATTTTAATTACAGAACCAATAATTGTAGAACTCAGTTCGATGTCGAATTGTGGGTCCTGTAAGATTCTAAAATCGAGATCATTTTGAGTCCAATTATTACCAGAATATTGGTTCCCATCCATATGCGAGTAGGTGACTTGTGTAACACCATAGTATAATACTCTGGAGCTTGGGTCTGCAGGGTTATCAGTATTAAACTGATCATCTGTCGGGAAAGAAGTATGGTATTGGATATCAACTACGTCTTTCGGGTTACTATTAACAATAGTATTTACAGAAATATTCGGAGAAATACCTAAATTGGTAAAGTGCTCGAGTAATACAAGTCTTTCTCTATCTCCAATCCAGATGTCGTCAAATGCAATTCCTTCAGCACTTGAACTATCGGTAGTATTTGAACCAAAAGCAATTCTAAAACGAACTTTTGTTTCGGCTAACAAATTATCTAGACTATGTCTTCCTTCTAACCAAGAGGTAGTAGTATCTGACCAACCAACATTACCCTGCGTAATAGATTGGCTTCCAGGACTACCCTCGAGTCCATTTAAGTTAAACCAATTAATTCCTGTATTAACTGCACCAACATTTTGCCATGATTCCCCTGAATTGATCGTAGATTGGAGAACAGCTCCATCGTTTTCTTGCATAGCTGAATTAATCCATACTTTAATCATAGGTCGCTCTAGTGAAGATAAATCATAACAAGGGCTAGCAATCCAAGAGTTTTCAGCATCATAGTAATTGGTATCAATTCCAGTAACCCAAGCAGAATCACCAGAATAGGCAGAATTTAATAATGAATTATTTGGTGTGCCAAATTCCCAGCTAGATAATCCGATTGATTCTGATAACCAACCATCTTTTCCTGCTTCGAAATCAGCAGTATAGGGATTAGACAATGTAGGGGTATAGAAAGGCCTCACATTTAATGTCTTAACAGTAGTATCCGTACATCCGCTGGAGGTATTTACAATGAGCTGAACATTATATGGTTGCACATTATTATATTCGTGACTCATAGTGTCAGCAAGTGTAGTATCTGTTAAAACACCATCTCCAAAATCCCACTTGTAAATTATTATTCCAGGAAAACTTGAAGTTATGTCAGCAACCGAAAATAGAACAGTATCTTCATAACATTCGTTTCTCCAGCTGAAATCTGACGGTGGTTTAGTTCCTAAATTAATCAAAACTGAATCGAAACTTGCTCCGCAACCATTATTAGATGTAACAGATAAGTTAATTTGAACAGGATTGGTAGCTTCATAAAGATAAGACGGGTTCTGAATACTGTCATTAGCACCTAAAACTCCAAAGTTCCATTGCCAAGAAGAAATAGAGTCTCCTAGTGAGGTATCAATACTTGATAAATCGGTAAAATTAATTGGAGTTGTAATGCATTGATCTTCTACAGAGAAAGAACCGATTGGGTGGGGGTTAATAACTATCGTGTCATTCGTTAAATTTATACAACCATAATTATCAGTATAGGTTAATTGGATTGGAATTACTGTGTCTGGAAGGTTGTTAGTATTAATTTGATTACTTGAAGCTAACCCATTTACTAACCAATCTACAGACTGGAATCCTCCTCCCAGCACATTATTGCCATAATTCATAAATATATCACCAAAGTTTTGACAATAGTATCCACTCACAATAGCATTGGGATCTTGCCCGTCTAAGCCATCAATATATGGGTTAGGTAAGGATCTTACAAATACTTCTTTAAAGGTAGTACTAAAGCAATTTGTTATTGGATCGGTATAACTATACCAAATAGTGTCAGTAACAACTAAAGTATCTTGTATGCCAACTGAATCTGGATGGAAATATGCTTCTCCATCATTTGCAATAAAATTACTTACTCCATTACCCCAATAATCACCAATAGAAGCCAGCAAACCATTTACTTGCCCAGTGATATTAACAGTATCCACGCTCATACAATATTCTCCACTAGGAAGGTCATTTCCAATTGCTGGAAGGTTAATAGCAAGATTTGGGAGTGCAAATACTTCAACTTGAATATTGCCATCTACATAACAACTTGAGGACGTATCATTATATTGATATTGAATATCATGCAAGCCAGCTCCAGCAGCACTTGGATTAAATATAGCCGTGTCGCCTAAATTAGTAAGACCAATAGATATTGATGAGAATATCCCACCAGCAGCATTAAAACTTGGAGCACCAAATAAGGTGTCGTTTTCAGCATCAATACAATAAGTAGGGGCAAAGCCAGTGATATTTGCAAGACCTAAATTGATAGTGAATATTGCCGTGTCAACAGTAAATTCAGTTGTGCCATCAAAACCATTATAATGATAAGTTATCGTGTCAATTATTATTGAATCAGCTGAAATAAAGGATAAATCTGCTGGTGAGTAATTTGCTGAATCCGTAATAAATTGACCATCAATGTCGAATAATGCAGGATTTGAACTTATTGATGAAGTATACCACCCAACTTTAGTTGGATCAATTTCAGAAGAGGTGGCCCAGATAATATCTACATGATCATCAGAGCAGTAAAAATTGTTGTTTGGAATTCCAAACCAATTAGCCGTTGCTGCTTGAACAATGGTGTGATCGGTTATTGTTGCTGCACATCCAGTATCATCTATGTA
>CAJQPE010000069.1 GCA_905480125.1 uncultured Flavobacteriales bacterium
CCAAATTTTGAATGCTGATTTCAATTTCATTATTAACAGAAATCTCTAAATTGGTTAATTCTCCACATTGAGGAACAGCACCTTCATAATATTTATGTGTAAGCACAACTGAACGATTTACAAAGTTCCCGAAAACTGCTACCAATTCGTTATTTACCCTAGCTTGATAATCTTTCCATGTAAATTCACTGTCTTTAGATTCGGGAGCGATAGATGTTAGCACATATCGAAGTTCATCTTGCTTGCCAGGGAAATCTTCTAAATATTCGTGTAACCAAACTGCATGATTTCTTGAAGTTGAAATTTTGTTTCCTTCTAAGTTTAAAAACTCGTTCGCAGGAATATTATCAGGAAGAATGTAGTCTCCATGTGCTTTCAAAATAATTGGAAAAATAATACAGTGAAAAACAATATTATCCTTGCCAATAAAATGTAATAATTTAGTGTCCTTGTCTTTCCAATAAGGCTTCCAGTCTTTATTGTTTTCTGTCGCCCACTTCTTTGTTGCAGAAATGTAGCCAAGCGGAGCATCTAACCATACATAAAGCACCTTGCCATCAGCGCCTTCAACGGGTACTTGTACTCCCCAATCTAAATCGCGCGTCATCGCTCGAGGGAGTAACCCACTATCTATCCAGCTCATGCATTGCCCTTTTACACTGGTTTTCCATTCTTTGGGTTCATGAATTTTTTCTTCGTCTAGAAGCCCTTTCTCAATCCATGGTTTCAACCAGTTTTCATGATCTTGCATTGGCAGGTACCAATGTGCTGTTTCTTTTAAAATCGGAGTAGCACCACTTAAAGTAGACTTTGGATTAATCAATTCTGTTGGACTAAGAGTGCTTCCACATTTTTCGCATTGGTCCCCATAAGCGGCATCATGGTCACACTTAGGGCAAGTCCCTGTAATGTATCTATCAGCTAAAAACTGCTGAGATTCCTCATCAAAATATTGTTCTGAGACATCAACTTTTAAGGCTTTTTTGTCATTCAGAACGGTAAAGAAATCGGAGGCGGTTTTGTGATGTAATTCAGAAGAAGTCCTGTGATAGAAGTCAAATGACATTCCGAAATTTTCGAATGCCTTTTTTATTTGATTATGGTATTTATCGACTATTGCTTTGGGGTTTGTCCCTTCTTTCTTTGCTCTAAGAGTAATAGCCGCACCGTGTTCATCTGAGCCACAAACAAATAAAACGTCTTTCCCTTGTTGCCGAAGGTGTCGAGCATAAATATCCGCAGGAAGATACGCTCCTGCGATATGGCCAATGTGCAAGGGTCCGTTAGCATAAGGAAGTGCAGAGGTAATCGTATATCTTTTTGGCTCGGTCATTATTGCTACTTTTAGAGCGCGTAAAGATAGTAATCTGATTATGATACAACCACCGTTTTTAAAACAAGGCGACAAAGTAGCAATTGTTTCAACTGCACGAAAAATTTCAAAAGCTGAATTGAAGTTTGCAGTCGATAAACTTAAAGAATGGGGGCTGGATATCGTTTTTGGAGATCACCTTTTCGAGGAACACAATCAATTCGCGGGGAACGATGAAATGCGAACATCTGATTTTCAGAAAGCTCTTAATAATGATGCAGTGAAAGCAATAATTTGTGCTAGAGGTGGATACGGAACGGTTAGGATAATTGATATGATTGATTTCTCTATGTTTCAAACCTCTCCAAAGTGGATTGTTGGCTATAGCGATGTAACGGCACTGCATTCGCATATTTCAAGTAATTATGATGTCCAGACTATTCACGGAACGATGCCCATTAATTTTGAGACGAACACGAAAGAAGCCCTAATTTTGCTTAAAAAAGCACTGTTCGGTGAAGAATTGTCGTACACAATATCGAGGCATAAGTTGAACAGAAATGGCTCATGTGAAGGAGAGTTAATCGGGGGGAATTTATCTATCCTATACTCTTTAATTGGGTCACCTTCTGATATTGATACAGCTGGAAAAATTTTATTTCTTGAAGATTTAGACGAGTACTTGTATCATGTTGATAGAATGATGCAAAACCTAAAACGTTCCGGCAAATTATCAAACCTAGCTGGGCTAATTGTTGGGGCGCTGAGCAACATGAATGACAATATTGTTCCATTTGGGAAAACAGCTGAAGAAATCATATTGGAGGCTGTTACCGACTACAATTATCCAGTATGTTTCGGATTTCCTTTTGGTCATATTGATGATAATAGAGCAATTATAGTAAACAAAAAAGCCAACCTATTGGTTAGCTCTTCAGTTAAACTCATTTACGAAAAACAATAATTACCTTTCAAACTTCTGATAGTCTTTCGGAATATCGAATAAGCTATCAGGTAATTCTTTCTTGTCAATTTTTGTGATTTTTAGCTCTGTTTTGATAGTCCCATCTATGTTTTTTTCTATCGCATTAACAGGAAAAACAGTCTCATTATTAGGAATCGCTATGAAATACTTAGACAATTTATCTTTCCTGTTTAGCACCTTGATAAGTTTTGCAAAGAAGTCAAACTCTGTTTCAGGTGATACCCAATATGAAATTTGAGTGTTTTCTTGCGAGTATTTTACAATCCATTCGGTGCATTTAAAACCATTTATAGTCTTTTCATTTTTTGTTTTTGTTATTTCTGGCTTAATTAAAGGAGGAATTCTTTTGTTGGTAGCATCCATATAAAGTTTTCTCTCAGGACTTAAAGCCGTAACAGTTGATTTAGATAAATCAACAATCATTATTCCTTTTACCAAGCCATCGGGATCTGTTTCATCAATTCGAACTTTATTCCCTTTCACAGAATAGGAATACTTGGTTGTTTCTGTTTTTATTTTTTCAAACTCGATAACTCCTCGAAATTGAGCAAACCCAGAACTAATACTAAATAAGGTGATTAATGCAATTGACGTTAGTAGTTTTTTCATGTTAAGTATATTTGATTTCGAAAATAGATAATAATTTTTAACCTACCTAAAACAACTATTATTCCAATTCAATAGATAATGGCACAGCATAATAATTTGGGAAAAAAGGGGGAAGATTTGGCGATCGCATTGTTGAAACAGAACGGTTGCAAAATATCAGCTATTAATTGCAGGTTTCAACGTTTAGAAATAGACATTGTTGCTGAAACAAACGATGAAATTATTTTTGTTGAGGTAAAGTCTAGGGGAACTTCATATTTCGGAAATCCTGAAGAATTTATAAGTAAAGGCCAACAAAAGCGAATTATTGAAGCGGCTCACCAATATATAGAGCAATTCGATATTGATAAAGAAGCAAGATTTGATGTCATTTCAGTTTTACGAGAGAATGGCAAACTCATTGCTGAGCATATTGAGAATGCTTTTTCTGCGTTCGATTAATATACACTTTGTATTGTTAGCAATACAGCTATTTTTTTATGGGTTGGAATTACATACTAAGTATTTTTGCAACATGGCATATCCAAAACATAATAAACGTAAAGGCAAACCTGTTGATAGGAAAGCAGAAAAAGATGCTTTTTTTCGAAAAAAAAAGTATGACGAAAAAAAAGAAAAACAAGTCACAAATGCTGATTCAGGGTTGATTCGATTAAATAAATACCTTGCCAATTCTGGAATTTGCTCAAGGAGGGAAGCAGACAAATTAATCGGTACTGGGGTTGTGAAAATCAACGGGAAGGTAGTGACTGAATTAGGAATAAAAGTAGCACCTGGAGATGTTGTTCATTTTGGCGATGACAAGATTGTAAAAGAAAAACCAATGTATTTGTTACTTAATAAGCCGAAGGGATATATAACTACAGTAACGGATCCCCAAAAGCGAAAAACGGTTTTAGATTTAGTCGGTAGAGCATGCAAAGAAAGGTTATATCCAGTTGGACGTTTAGACAAAGAAACAACGGGCTTATTACTTTTTACAAATGATGGAGAGTTAACCAAGAAGTTGACTCACCCTAAATACCAAATCAAAAAAGTGTACCACGTTGTTGTTCATAAAAACGTAACAAAAGGAGATTTGGACAAGATGATTTCAGGAGTTGAGTTAGATGACGGAGTGGTAAACGTTGACGCGGTGAGTTACGTTGGTGATGGTAAGGATAAAAAGCAAATAGGGATAGAATTGCACTCAGGGAAAAACCGAGTAATTCGCAGAATGATGGAGGCGTTGGGTTACACTGTAACTAAACTAGATCGTGTTTATTTTGCTGGATTAACAAAAAAAGATGTCCCAAGAGGAAAGCATAAATTCTTGTCTCCACAAGAAGTAGATATGCTGAAACGTTTAGGATAAATACCAATAAACTTTTGAATTCGTTGTATAACAGATGAAGCTTATAAAGCGGTTAATATGGTTTTCGGTTTTCATGACCATTCTTGGATTTGGAGCAAGTCTCGTTATCATTAATTATTATGAAGGGAGCTTAAAAACTTTAGCGGTTCAGCAGATTAACAAGCAGCTAGCGGCCGAAATAGGAGTTGACGATGTGCAACTTACCGTTTTCAAAAAATTTCCTTATACCTCATTAGAATTTCAAAATGTATGGGCGAAAGATGCACTGATAAAGGTAGGAGAGCAGGATACTTTTTTTTATTTTCATCATGCTTATCTTCAGTTTAATTTAGTCGATATCTTAAAAAACCGATTTATTCTTCGAGAAATTACGCTTGAGGATGGCTTTATTAATCCACGAGTTGATAAAGAAGGATACGATAATTATCACATTTTTAAAAAAACGGAGTCGAAAACCAACGACTTTTTAATTAATTTAGAACAAGTTACGCTTAACAATGTAGAAGTAGATTATGAAGAAGCGGCAAGAAAAGATCAAATTCAATTTGATGCACATCATGCGTATTTAAAGGGTCTATTTTCTAAAGATGAGTTCGAGTTAGATATATATGGCGAATTCGATATGCGCGTTTGCAAACTGAACTCGAATCAGTGGGTTATAAATCGAGATCTAAATGTTGACCTTGGATTATATATTAATAGCAGCGCCAAACATTATGAGATCAGAAGAGGCGGTTTGGAAGTCGATAATAGTTTAGATTTTGAAATTGAGGGAACAATTGATAACGCTAGTCATACTCTAATCGATTTGAATGTAAAAGGAAAAAATTTAGATATTGTGAGGTCATTAGCACTTCTACCGAAGAGATATTCAAAGAGTTTGGACGCCTACAAAAGTGAAGGAGAGATTACCTTTTCATCAAACATAAAAGGTCAAGTTTCAAATAATAGAACTCCCAAAATTACGGCCGATTTCGCTATAAAAAATGGAACAATAGTCGAAAAAACTAAAAAAATTGAGCTCCGAAATTTGAACTTAGAGGGGTTATATACAGGGAATAACAATCTTGAGCTTTCCAATGTTTCTTTTGAATTTGATGGAGGATTGGCACGGGGAGATTACAAGATGCAAGGAACAAAACATCCGTTTGTTGAGGTGAATCTTATTGGAGAGTTTGATTTAGAAATCACAAAGAATTTTCTAGGTTTAGACAAACTTTCGGTCATAAAGGGCAACATGAAAATTGACGCAAATTACAAGGGAGTGGTTGATGACATTTCAAATCTAAAATTAAGTGACCTGAAAAGAGCCAAGACTTCGGGTGCCGTTAATTTAAAAAATCTGAATTTTAAAGTTAAAGAATCCGATAAATATTACAAAAACATTAATGCAGATTTGGCTCTTCATGGCAATGATGTTTTGATAAATGAGCTGTCGGGGTTAATTGGTAATTCAGATTTTTCGCTTACAGGAATTTTCTCAAATATGATGGCTTTTTTGTTGATTGATGAGCAAAAGTTAACTGTCGAAGCAGAGTTTAACTCAAGTAAATTAGATTTTAACGAGTTACTTTCTAGCAATGCCGATGAGAGTGACACGGCATATTCTGTTGTTCTTCCAGAGAATATTAATCTAAACCTAAAAGCGAATGTTGGTGAGGTTTTGTTTAGACGGTTTTCGGCTACAGATATTTCTGGTATTATGCAATTTTCGAATAGTAAACTGAAAATTTTTCCACTTCAGTTCAATTCTATGGATGGAGAATACAAGGCTAATTGTATTTTTTATCCCGTTAATAGAGGAAATTATAGAGCAGTAATAGAAGCAAATATTACCCAAGTCGACATCAAAAAACTGTTCTATGACTTCGAGAATTTTGGACAGCAAGAACTTACCGCTAAACATTTAAAAGGGAACGCTGACGTCGTTGTTAATTTTAAAACTGATTTTACCAGCAAGCTTACGGTTAATTCTAAAAAAATATATACCAATATTGACATCACTGTTAGCGACGGTGAGTTAATTCAATTTAAGCCACTTTATAGTGTATCAGATTATATAAAGTCGAACAAGCTATTGAATATATTTATCAAATCAGCGGATTTCAAGAACGAGCTGGAGCATATTAAATTCAACACATTACGAAATCAAATTTTAATAAAAAATGAGGTGATTACTATTCCAAAAATGGAGATTAATTCTTCGGCAATGAATATGGTAGTTGGAGGAACGCACACATTCAATAACGAGATAAACTACAAAATGAATTTTTATCTCTCAGAGTTACTGACAAGAAACGGGGAGAGGGAAAATAGCCAAGGACGAACACAAGTTTATTTAACAATGACGGGCACTACAGAAAATCCGATTGTAGAATATGAAAAGAATACGATTTCAGAAACAGCCAAAGATGAAGTTCGAAAAGAAAAGCAAGCAGTGAAGCAAGCCTTTAAAGATGAATTTGGACTGTTTAATAATGATACAACACTAATAGAAGCAGAGCAATCTGAAGAAAAACTGGAGTTCTCAATAGAATGGGATGAAGATGATTCTGAAAATAATATACAGAAGAAGGACGACGAAAATAATAAAACAACCAAGCAGAAGTTTTTAAATATTCTGAAAGAGGAAAAGGAAAAGAAGAATACAGATGACTTTGATTTTGACGATGATGACTTTTGATAATCTATTGTTTGTGCACTTGAATTATAGAATTGGTTTGGTGCCAGAAAATTATTATGTTGACTCAAGAGAATATTATGGTTAGTCAAAAAGGGGTCAGCATATCATCTTTATGCGCTCTATATTTCCTATTTGATAAGCTTAAAGTAGGAGAAATATGTTAAACATGGAGCTCTCTAAGAAGGAATTCAACCATTCACTTCGCAAAGCGATCAATAATTATCTTTGAACCGTGAACATATATTCAAAAAAACAACTGTGGAAATATATTTTGGGCATAATAGCGGTGCTTATTGTTGGTATTTCCTTTTGGCACACCAGCCAGTTGGCAGGGAAAATAGAGCTGGAAGAAAGACAGAAAGTTCGTTTGTGGGCAGACGCAATAAGAAAAAAGGCTAATCTAGTAAAATATACTAATGAGCTGTTTACTAAAATCGGAGTTGAAGAACGAAATAAAGTTGAATTGTGGGCTGAGGCAACCAAAAAATTGGCAAGCGATGAAGAAATTCAAGACTACACTTTTGTTCTTAAAGTCGTTGCAGATAATACTACCGTACCCGTAATACTTTCCGATGATGAGGGGAATGTGGTTTCATATCGAAATCTAGAAGGAGAAAATGTTGACCCAGCATCGTTAAAAGAGCAGATGATGCAGATGGGGGAGTTGAACGAACCCATTCAAATCACAATTTTTGGAGGGAGAAAGAACTACCTTTATTATAAAGATTCTCGCCTTTTTGCAGAGCTAAAACACGTTTTAGATGATTTGGTAAAATCTTTTATTTCCGAGATAGTAGTCAATTCTGCATCTGTGCCAGTTTTGTTTATGGATGAATCGAAAACAGTGGTGCTCAATTACGGTAATATAGACCCGGAAACTGTTGAAGATAAAACACTACTTAAGCAACTTATTAATGAAATGATGTCGCACAACGATCCGATTTTGGTTGATTTAGGGGAAGGTCAAAAGAGTTATATTTTCTACCAAGATTCAGAGTTGTTAACTCAATTGACTTATTATCCGTTTATTCAATTTGGGATAATTGGACTATTCGTTTTAATATCTTATTCACTATTTAATCTTGCAAGGCGAGCAGAACAAAACCAGGTATGGGTTGGCTTAGCAAAGGAAACAGCCCATCAATTGGGAACTCCTTTATCGTCCTTAATGGCCTGGGTCGAAATACTAAAATCGCAAGGGGTGGATGGATCCACAACGGATGAAATGAGCAAAGACGTCCATCGATTAGAAATGATTACTGATCGGTTTTCTAAAATTGGTTCTACGCCAAAATTACAAGAAGAAAATATATACGAGGTGCTCGAAAAGGCAGTGGATTATATTAGAAATAGAACATCGAATAAGGTGAAAATTGAAACTATCTCAGCGGGCAATTCACCTATCAAATTGAGCGTTTCTCTTTTTAATTGGGTAATCGAGAATTTGTGTAAAAATGCTATTGATGCGATGGAAGGAAGTGGAAACATTACACTTGATGTTATAGAAAAGAATGACAATATCATAATAGATATTACAGATACCGGAAAAGGAATCCCATCTGCCAAACAAAAAGCCATTTTTGAACCTGGCTACACTACTAAACAGCGCGGCTGGGGATTGGGGCTATCGCTTACTAAGAGAATTATCAAAGATTACCATAAAGGTAAAATATTTGTTCATAAATCTATTGAAGGGAAAGGAACCACTTTCCGTATTATCCTTAACAAATAGTGGCGGGGATATACCTTCATATTCCATTTTGTAAGCAAGCATGTCATTATTGCGATTTTCATTTTTCTACGTCAACACAAAATCAGGACGATATTATTAATGCAATTATTTCGGAAATTGAATTGCGCGAAGGATACCTGAAAGATAAGTTAATTGAGACTATCTATTTTGGAGGAGGAACACCTTCGCTTTTGACCGGAGGCCAAGTGAAGAAGATGTTGGATAAGATCCGCGAAGTTTATTCAGTCGGTCAAAATGCAGAAATCACTTTGGAAGCAAATCCGGATGACCTCAATTATATCAAATTAGAACAGTTAAAACAAGTGGGCATTAATCGGCTAAGTATAGGTATTCAATCTTTTATAGAAAGAGACCTTTCTTTCATGAATAGAAGCCATACCAAAGATCAAGCAACAAAGTGTGTGTCGAATGCACAAGCAATCGGTTTTGACAACATCTCAATCGATTTAATTTATGGAGTCCCAAATCAGACAAATGAAGAGTGGCGAAATAACTTACGACAAGCAATTAGTTTAAATATTCAGCACATATCTAGTTATTGCCTAACTGTTGAGCCAAAAACGACCTTAGCTCATATGGTAAAAAAGAAACAAGTGCTTCAAGTTACTGATGAGGTTGCCGAAAAGCAGTTCAAAATGTTGATTGAAACACTTGCAGAAAATGGGTTTGAGCAATACGAAATATCTAATTTTGCCAAAGGCGGTTTCATTTCGCTACACAACAGTAACTACTGGAAAGGAGTCGAATACATTGGCCTTGGCCCCTCAGCGCATAGCTTTGATGGAAATTCGAGACAATGGAACTTTGCCAATAACAACAGGTATATGAAGTCTCTTGAAAACGCAAACCTTGATTTTGAACGAGAAATTTTAACTGAAGAACAGAAATATAATGAATATATATTAACTAATCTTCGCACAAAGTGGGGGTTAGATGAAAATCAAATAATTCAGCGATTTTCATTAAAAATTAGCGATTTCTTTCAAAAAGAAGTAAAAAAACATCAAAAAGATGGATTTTTGATACAAAATCAAAAGTTATTTAAGTTGACCAACAAAGGTCAATTTCTTGCGGATAGGATAGCAAGTGATTTGTTTTATATTTGACTATGGATGCATCCGTTTCCGACCGCGTTGAAATTATGAAGGGAATATCTATGCGTAGTAAATTATTTGGACAGCATTCATTTGCAGGTTCTGAAATACTAAAGCTATGTTCTTATTTAATTGATTAGTTATGACATCAACAATCCAAATAAAGAACCAACTAATTCAATTCGATTTATCAAAACCTACAGATTTATCAATAATCATGCGACCAGCAGAAGATTGTGTTCGGGCTTGGTATGTAAATCCGATTTCGATCGAACCTGTAATGGAAAATGGTTTTATTGGAGATGTGAATAATGGCGGTGTAGTTAACTTTAGGAATATTAAGTTTAATCCCCACGGTAACGGAACTCATACTGAATGTGTCGGACATATTAGTAGTGAGACATACAATATACTCGATTGTTTACAAGAGCATTTCATTTTGGCACAAGTAATTTCTGTTTTTCCGCAAGAAATGAATGGTGATTTAGTAATGTTTAAAGAGCAGTTTGATGGAAAAATACAAAGTGGGGTTAACGCTTTGATTATTCGCACCCTTCCTAACACTCTAACGAAAAAACAGATTAATTATTCATCAACAAATCCATCTTATGTTGATGTGGAGGCGACCAAGTATATTCGAGATGAAGGGATAGATCATTTATTGATTGACCTACCTTCTGTAGATAGGGAAGAGGATGGAGGCAAACTAGTATCGCATCACGCATTTTGGGAATATCCCGAAAATACTCAAAAGCATAGAACAATAACTGAGCTTATTTATGTTCCAGAAGAGGTGTCAGACGGAAAATATTTATTGAATATTCAAACAGCTCCATTTGAAAATGACGCGACACCAAGTTGCCCCATTTTATACCCTATTATTGAATAGAATTTAATTTGGCTCTCCAATAGTTTTTATCTTATTTTGTTTAGTAAATGCAGGAAAAACAATAATAATATTTGGATATGGCAGTTAAGATTGATAAAACTGACTTGAAAATTCTTAAGATCCTACAAAAGGATGGAAGAATTACAAATCTGCAATTATCAAATCAAGTTGGATTGTCCCCAGCACCTACATTAGAGAGAGTGCGCAAATTAGAGAAACAAGGCATCATCGATAGTTATCATGCTAATGTTAATGCGGATAAATTGGGTTTGGGGATTATGGCAATTATCCAAGTTTCCTTAGTTCGCCAGAGAGATAATTCTTTACAGAATTTCAAACGTCAAATTATTGAAATTGATGAGGTCCTTGAGTGCTTGCAAGTCACGGGTACTTTTGATTATCAATTAAAAGTCGTTGTAAAAGATATTTCAGCGTTTGATGCACTAATTTCTGAACGATTAAGTAGAGTGGAAGAGATTGGTCAAATGCAGACATATGTTGTGCTTTCTACTTTAAAGAAATCTAATGTACTTCCCTTAAAGTATTAAAAATGAATGTTGAGCAGTTTCGTGATTATTGTTTAGCGAAGTTGTTAGTGACAGAAGAATTCCCTTTCGACAAATCCACTTTGGTTTTTAAGGTAGCAGGTAAAATATTCGGTTTGACTAGCTTAGATGGAGATGATTTTAGAATTAACTTAAAATGTAATCCAGAAAAATCATTAGAATTAAGAGCAGAGCATTCGTCAATTATTCCAGGATTTCATATGAATAAAAAGCATTGGAATACAATTATTGTTGACGGTACAATGAATCAAAAACTGCTGCTGAGCCTCATCGACCATTCTTACAATCTAGTTGTTAAAAGCATGCCGAATAAGATTAAGGCCAAACTAGAAAAGAAATAATAATAAATCAATTATCTTCGACACCAATGTTTAATCGTTTTTTAAGAAGATTTGGCTCCTATTTTTTGCAAGGGGTCTTATTGGCTGTTCCTGTGGCGGCAACAGTTTATGTTGTTTATAAGCTATTTATGGCCATAGATAATATTCTGCCTTTTGATATTCCTGGTATAGGAATTATTGTGTTAATATTGTTTTTAGCATTATTAGGATTTCTTGGAACTACTATTATTGCAGAGCCAATAATGGCATATTTTTTACGGTTATTAGATAAAGCCCCATTACTTAAATCAATTTATTCCGCTGTTAAAGATTTAACAACCGCTTTTGTGGGCAAGAAGAAATCATTTACCGAACCAGTTTTAGTAAAAATGATGATGGACTCTGATGTTCAAAAATTTGGATTTATTACCAATAAGGACTTGTCTGAACTAGGAATTAGTGACGATAAAGTAGCAGTATATTTACCCCATTCTTATGCATTTTCTGGCAATTTATTTATTGTTCCTAAACGAAATGTTACTCCAATAGATGCAAAAGCAGCTGATATCATGAAATTTATTGTTTCAGGCGGAGTCACCACTGTAGATAACGATTAATTAGTTAATTTTACGATTGCTAAAGTCTAAATTATGAAGAAGTTACTTTTACTTTTCTCTGCTATAATATGTGTCAATATTTCATTTGCACAGTATAAAATTAACGTTAAAGAAAAAAGCGAAAATTTGGGCGGTTCCAATCATAACGCATTTTCCGTTATGATCTATGAATTGGAAGCAAAAGAGGTTGAAAAAGCTTGGAAAAAGGTAATGAAGAAGATGGGGGCTAGCGTTCAATCGAAAAAAGAAATGTTTGGCGATGATGCAAATACCAAGGAAATGGGCGAAAATAATTTCGACCTTTATGCAAAGGCTATGGAAAGAGATAAAGGTGTTGAGCTTTGTGTAGCGGTCGATTTGGGAGGTGCGTTTTTGTCATCAGGTCAACATAGTGCACAAGCTAAATATATTAAAGATTTGATGTATAAATTTGCCGTAGAAGAGACCAAAGAAGGTGTTCAAGCAATTATCAAAACAGAAGAAAAAATCCAAGCAGGCCTCGAAAAAGAACAAAAAGATTTAGAGAAAGGAAAAGAGAAATTAGAGAAAGATATTGAAGATTATACAAAAGCGATTGAAGATGCTAAAAAGTCAATAGAACAAGCCAAGAAAGACATTGGACAAAACGTAAAAGATCAATCCGAAAAACAAAAAGAAATAGCAACTCAAATTAAAGTTGTTGAAGAAGCTGTCGCTAAACAAAAAGCAGTAAAATAGACCAAACATAAATATTACTTTTGGGGCGGCAATATGCCGCCTTTTTTATGTTCATCAACGAAAAAATAAAAAATTACCTTAAGCTTCATTTCATCATATTCATATGGGGTTTTACTGGGATTTTAGGTAAGTTAATTGATTCATTAGATGGCGCCCCATTAGCTTGGGTTAGGATGGGAATAGCTTTTCTCGGATTGGCAGTATTTATGGTTTTGCGTAAAGTTTCTTTTAAAGTAGAGACTCTAACATTATTAAAGTTCCTAGGAATAGGTATAATAATTGCGATACATTGGGCAACGTTTTTTATCGCTATTAAAGTTTCTAACGTCTCTGTAGCGTTAGTGTGCATGTCTTCGTCGGCATTATTTATGGCCTTTATTGAGCCAATAATCTTTAGAAAAAAAATAGTGTTGTATGAGATATTTTTTGGCTTGATTGTAATAGGCGCTTTATTTATGATTTTTAAAATTGAGCAACAATATGCCGAAGGAATATTTTATGCTTTAATATCCGCATTTTTAGCGGCTTTGTTTACCGCAATTAATGCGATTTACATCAAGACACATAACGCTACTCAGATTACGACATATGAAATGTTAGGTGGGTTTATTGGACTGTCTATTTTTCTGCTTTATATTGGAGAATTTAACTCGGAAAATATGATTCCTGTCGGTGATGATTGGATTTATTTATTGGTTCTAGCCTTAATATGTACAGCATACGCCTTTGTAGTTAGTGTTGATATAATGAAGGTAGTTTCCCCATTTACGATGGCAATTTCGGTAAATCTCGAACCAATTTATGCGATACTGCTTGCGTTACTTATTTTTGGAGAAGAAGAACACATGTCGAATGGTTTCTATTTTGGAGGAATGGTATTAATCCTGACTATTCTTGCCAATGGAATCATGAAAAATAGGTCAAAAAAAAAACTTAAACACGTATGACAAGTTTGAATTTATATTGCAATAGTTTAACCGAATATTCTAGATATAAAACTAGAGAAGTAAAAGTTGGGAATATTCTCATTGGTGGCAATAATCCTATTCGCGTGCAGTCTATGACAACTACTGATACTATGGACACAGTAGCTACAGTTGAGCAGTCGGTCAGAATGATAGAAGCTGGTTGTGAGTTAGTTCGCATTACTGCGCCGAGTATTAATGAAGCTAAAAACCTTAAAATTATTAAGGAAGAGCTAGTAAAAAGAGGTTACAATACTCCAATAGTAGCTGACATTCATTTCACACCAAATGCAGCTATTGAGGCGGCAAAACACATTGAAAAAGTCAGGGTAAACCCAGGTAATTATGCTGATAAGAAAAAGTTTGAAGAAATCGAATATACGGACGAATCTTATAATTCGGAATTAGATCGAATTAGGGAGCGCTTCATTCCGCTAATAGAAGTTTGCAAAGAACACGGGACAGCAATGCGGATCGGCACTAACCATGGGTCATTATCTGATAGAATTATGAGTCGATATGGCGATACTCCCTTGGGAATGGTTGAATCAGCAATGGAATTTCTTAGAATTTGTAGAGAATTCAATTATCATGAAATTATTCTTTCTATGAAGTCAAGTAATACGCAAGCAATGGTGCAGGCATACCGATTACTTATCGTAAAAATGCAAGACGAAGAAATGAACTATCCTTTGCATTTGGGTGTTACCGAAGCAGGTGAAGGCGAGGATGGACGAATAAAATCAGCAGTTGGTATAGGGACTTTATTAGAGGATGGATTAGGAGACACCGTTCGAGTGTCCTTAACCGAGGAACCAGAATTTGAGATTCCTGTTGCGGAAGCTTTAGTTGAGCGCTATAAAACCAGAAGTGGGCATGTAAAGATAGGCGGCATTAATGAATTGTCATATAATCCTTATCAATATTTTAAGCGGAAAACAGATGCTAGATTAAACATTGGAGGTTCTAATGCGCCTATTGTAATGGCAGATTTCTCCTTAAAAACAAATATTACTCCTGCCTCTTTATATGCATTAGGATATAATTACAATGTTAAAGATGACAAATGGGGTATAACCGACTTAGCATGCGATTATGTTTTTGTTAATGATAAAAAGATTGATTTTGAGATTCCTGGTACACTTGGTGTTATTCAAAATTACAATCAATGGCTCAATGTCAAAAATCAAGAAAGACGTTATCCTTTTCTTACAGTTAAACAATACCATGAAGCTGTTGAAATTCATTCAGAGCTAAACATAGTATATGTTTGTTTAGAGGATTTGGTCCCAGCGCTGATAAATAAGCTAAAGTTTGATACAACGGTTGCTTTGCTAATCGATACCTATAACAAGCACGGCATGGCCGAACAAAGAAAGATAATGAGCTTGTTGATGACTAATGATTGTAAAGCTCCAGTGATTATTGGACGAGCTTATGGTAATTTGGAGCCAGAAATTCTACAATTACGTGCCTCGACTGATATGGGAGCCTTATTATTAGATGGTTTAGGTGAAGGAGTTTTTATTGCAGCAGAGAATTGCGGTAGTGACCAAATGATAAACCAAACCGCCTTTGGATTGCTGCAGGCAACGCGAACACGAATATCTAAAACAGAATATATATCATGCCCTTCTTGCGGACGAACGCTTTTTGACTTGCAAGAAACTACAGCAAAAATAAGGTCAAGAACCAGCCACTTAAAAGGTTTAAAAATCGGTATAATGGGCTGTATTGTTAATGGGCCCGGAGAAATGGCCGATGCAGATTATGGCTATGTAGGGATCGGTAAAGGAAAAATTTCGTTATACAAAGGGCAAGAAGTCGTAAAGAAAAACATCACTTCAGAATCTGCAGTTGATGAACTTATTGAGCTTATCAAAGAAAATGGTGATTGGATCGATTAATCAAATTATTTTAATAAAGCTTTGGTTAAGCTAGAATTGAATCATAATTCCAAGCGACGGTAAGACGGTCCCTGCTGTGTTAGAAACATATTTAGTTTCATATGAATTGGGGTTATCTCCACTTATTATTGGCGCATTTGTAGCATCACGATTAACATCGATATAGGAGGGTAATTCGGATTGAAAATTATAAACATTCTGAATGTCTATATAGAAGTTAAATGCCCATTTGTCAAAATAAAGGCGCTTGTCAATTCTGACATCAAGTCCATGAGATGGCTTAAGTCTTTCACTGTTTAATTTGTCATAATCCAGCACTCCTTGGCCATTAACATCCCAAACTGAAATAAGAGAGGAAGTTTGCAGGTCATATGGTGTGTAGGGAGTTCCGCCTGAAAAACGCCATTTAACACCAATTTCCCAATTATTTTTGAATTTTTTTCCAGCAGTTAAATTGACTATATGCCCGTTGTCCCATGCAGAGGAGATTAGCTTGTCATTTTTATCCCCAAATTCACTTCTAACTAAAGTATATGCAACTACACCATAGAATCCTTTATATAATTTTTGTTGATATAAAAACTCAAGTCCATAGCTTCTTCCATTTGAAATTGAAGATACTCTGTCATTGCCAATCACGCCAAAATCACTTCCTAAGTTTGCTAATGATATAGAATCGCTTAGTAATAGAGGGTATCCGGAATAATTTTTATAAAAAGCTTCAATGGTCGTTTTTGAATTTGATCCAATCGCATATTCTAGACCGCCAACAAAATGTTCACAACTTATGTAAGATAAGTTGTTTTTATTTACCAGCGCATTCGATTCTCTATAGCCCATTGCGGTATATGCTGGAAGCTGCAAATACCGCCCTATATTTGAGTTGAAACTTAGTTTTTCCGTTATTGAAAATGACGCTGAAATTCGCGGTGAAAGTTGGTTAAGGGGATTCAACATAGTTTCTGAGTAGTCGCAAAAATCAGTTCTAAGACCTCCAGAGAGAATAAGACGTGATGAAAGTAAAGATTTGCTTAATTGCGCAAACGCTCCAAATTTATTGAAGTTTAATCTTGATTTGAAATCAATTAGTATTATATCATCATTAATATTAATCTTATTGAAAGTTTCATTTGCATATGTTACATTTTCATAGGAGATACCAGTGTTTAGTTTATAACCATTATTGCGAAAAGTATGCTCAAATCGAAATTTATTCTCGATTTCTTCGGATTTATAATTAAAAATGAGATTATCCTCATCCAAGTCATTATTATCTTTGAATTTAACAGCCTTGTTATTTAGTTAGTTTCTACTTAGGATTATTGTTTGAA
>CAJQPE010000070.1 GCA_905480125.1 uncultured Flavobacteriales bacterium
GGTTTATGCAGATCGACATCAACTAACAGTACCTTTTTATTAGCTTTAGCAATCATAAGAGCTAAACTACTTGAACAAAATGTTTTTCCCTCACCTGGATGCATCGAAGTTAGTAAAATGCTTTTAACCTTTACATCAGGGTTAATATACTGGAGATTAGTTCGCACACTTCTAAAAGACTCTGTAAGATTAGACTTAGACTCCGCGTTAATCAACTTTCTATCTTGAGCTTGACTTGCTGCGAAGGGAACACCTCCAAGTACAGGAATTTTAGTTATCGATAATAAATCATTTACATTTTCTATTTTTTCGAAAAACAGCATATTTATCAAGGCAATAAAGACAGCTAACGCAAACCCAACAGCAATACTAGTAGTAATTATCCTTTTTTTATCTGGCCCAACAATACCAACCGAACGCGCACGCTCCAAAACTTTTGAACGAGGAATGATGGAGGCTCTTGCGATTACCGCATTTTCACGCGTTTCTAACAAAAAAAGATACATTTTTTCATTAATTGCCTTTTTTCTTTCCAAGTTTACCTTTTCCCGTAAACTCCTCGGCAGATTGCGAATAAGTATTTCTAGAGTGGCAGTTTGCTTGTCAAGGCTTGCAACCCGCTCTTCAATCGCTGTAACTGTATTAACAAGATAAGTAAGAATATCCTTTCTAAGTAAATCCATCATTTCATCATGTCTAACTATCTCTGCACCTGCTGCTTTTTTTTGAAATAGCATTTCATTTCTTTTAAATTGTAAGTCATACAAATTAGCTAAACTACCACTAAGGAAGGGGTCATCCTCAGTAATGTAGACCGCAGGGGGTATAAGATGCTTATCTGATGTGTTTAAAATATAATCTTCTAAAGAGTGAATTTGACTAATATATAATTCCGATTTTCTCTTTTCAGATTCTAACAACACCAAATCATTAACATACTTAGACTGCTCATCATTGATCAATAAGACAGGTTTATCGTGCCTATAAGCATCTAAATTAACCTCAATTTCTTCTAGTAAAGAATTAACATATTTCAATTGGTCATCAATATAATCAACCGTTTTTATATTAACCATAATTTGATTATTAACACTGTAATCAATATAAGTATCACATAATGAATCTAAAAAAACTACGGCTCTCTCTGGCACCTCATCTTTTAGTTCAACTGAAACAATACTTGAATATTCCATATTTCTTACAGATAACCCTGCTCTATATTTACTTAATAACTTTGCTTGGCTATGAACAACGAATTGATAATCTACCAAGACAGTCTGCGCTGGGATTTTGTTACCATAGCGCTTAACTGAATTTATAAGTAAAACATAATTAGAACTAATAGCTTTTTGACCAAATTCATGCCGATTGACTATATTTTTATCATTTAATTCATAAGAAAGTTCAAACTGATCTTTATTAATTATTTTCATGTTAATAGGTTTTTCATAAAGCCTATTATTAATTGAAAGAACTTCTACTTTATAGGGAGATTCATTAAATGACTCTGTTACCTTGATACGACCAACAATGAAATAACTAATTTGGAGGTCAATTTTTTCTGTTACTTTCTTTAAAAAATCATACGATTCAAGAACTCGCATCTGGTTTGTAATCTGAGAATATGCCGCATAATAAGAGTTATAAAAAGAATTTGTTACATCCAAAGTTTCATTACTTTCTAGCATAATTTTAGCCTTTGCAGCATAAACATCTGGCATTCGATAAGTATAGAAGTAAGCAAAAAAACCTCCGATTATCGGGAATACAAAAAAGTAAAACCAATTTTTAGCTAAAACCCTAAATACTTTACTAATGTCATCAAGACTGATGAGCGCTTTGTTCACTTCCTTAACATTCATACAAATACAAAAGTAATATTACTTTATGCACAAAGAAGACATTTTCTTTTTTAAGGTCATAATTGTAGGAATAACTATGTTGTTTCCTTTATTATTAAAACAATCTTTTATTTTAATTATTTGGCTCATTAAATTATCACTTTCAAAAATCTATTAGGTCATTATTTTTGTATTTAAAATAAAACTAAGGCGAATCTTCATTCTATTGAATTACTTATCATTCAAAGCGCAATTTAATAGAATAATGTAACTTCGCAATGTGGCTGACTATGTAAACATAAAAAACCGAAAAGCATCGTTCGAATATCATTTAATCGATAAATTTGTTGCTGGTTTGCAGCTTCTTGGCACTGAAATTAAGTCGATTAGAGAGAGTAAAGCTAGTATTGCTGAGGGTTATTGTACCTTTATGGGCGATGAGCTCTTTGTGAAAAATATGCACATTGCGGAATATTCACATGGCGGGTTTGTAAATCACGAGCCCAAAAGAATGCGAAAGCTTTTGTTGAGTAGACAAGAACTAGATAAGCTTCTCAAAAAAACAAAAATTAAAGGATTTACTATTGTTCCTACTCGCCTATTTATTGGTAAAAACGGTTACGCAAAATTGGAAATCGCATTGGCTGAGGGAAAAAAACTATACGATAAACGGGAGTCACTTAAACAAGCTGACGATAAACGCAGTATGGATAGGACTATGAAGAATTATCGATAGTTACTTTTACCTAACGCACCACCACAAATTTCCCTGTGCTAGTATTACATTTCAATTCTGGTAAAATAACATAGTATATTCCTTGTGAAAAATAAGTACCGTTATAGCTAATTGATGCTTTCTGATTTATTAACGCTAAATTTTCCGTATTAATAAGTTGACCTATAGAATTAAAGATGTTAATTTCTAACCAATCTGCTAGTATATCTGGAGTATAAAACTCTAACGTAATCTGACTATTTGTGGGGTTCGGGTATGCGTTGAATAGACTATCGGTGCTCTTAATAAACCTATGCTTCACACAGCTATATCCTAATTCACATAGCTGATGTTTCACATTCTCCCTTCTAATGGAAACAAACTCTTTCAAACCAGGAATACTTGTTCTCATAGATTCGGAAACCGTTAACCATTCGATATTTCCTTCAAATTCTTCGTTAGTAAACATTTTATGCTCTTGGGCTTCTTTGTATACCGACTCCCTAATTCGGCCTGTTAAACTGTCTATTTCATTATAAAGATGCGCCAAATTTAAATCCGAGTACATAAAATCACATATATACCCCAAGTATTCTTCTTTGTACTCCGGCACTTCGAGCATTCTACGGTTAAGTGGCCGCGTATACTTGTCTGGCATAAAAGGAGTATGCAATAGATCGAAATGTGTAAGTCTGTGCTGCGTTAAGCTAACAAAAGCACCATATCCTAGGCTCAAATCCCACATTACCCATTCAAATTTATCGGTAGATTCATTTTGATAGAGGTAATAATTATGCGACAAATACAAATACGAATCGAGGCTCACTAAGAGGTTATATGTAGCCCATGATTTTAAATAAGCCGATGTATTGAAAACAGCATCTAACTCTTCTTTCAAATTTGCATCAGGTGAGTTATTAACCACATCTATCATATTTATTAATGCCGACCAATCATTTTCATCTTCATTGTTTTTTAATTGATACTGATCTGCATAGTCGTTTGGTGATGGACCGTTCCAAATCATTTTACCATTCTCGCCTTTAAATAAATTGCCCTTACCATTGCCATAATTGGCTTCGAGCATTCGCTTATCAACCTGCTCAATAATTTTATACAACCCAATATATTCATCGTTTACATATACTTCCGCGAAAGTGCATCGCGGCGCTGGGATGCCATTTTTTTGACAAAAATCTAGCATTAGTTTCTCTCTAATCATCGTTGGGTCTAGGGTCGCATTTTGGAGGTTTAACTTTTTTAACCCGTCTAATTTTTGTCCTTTTACATACTTGTTAAAATCTAGCTTCCATGGTTTTTTCATTCCAGGATGAGAATAACTACCAACTCCTTTAAGCCTTACACCTATTGTGTCTAATGCAATTAGTCAAACTCAAGTTTCGCTTTCATATAGTTAGTTATATCAGTAGTATCTCTAAGTTCTTTATAGTAAGTAAGCGAATCCCAATAGTTTTTAGTGCTAACTGTAATTCTAACTTCGTGAATAATAGACGAATTAAAGATCTTATCTCCTGGTGTTTGGGCTAAACCTATTGCGAATTGAGTAATAAGAAAAATTATTATAAATAGCCTTGACATAATGCAAAGATAAAGGACTTTTAACTTAGTACTATTATTCCGATACTAAAAAAACACCAAGAAGAAATTCTTAAGAATAACAGTTGAATTTTCTACTTCTAACATTTCCACTCAATCAAATTAAACAACTTACCCTTGAATGTTAATAATTTCATAAAAAGTTGGATTTCCTTTGACTTCAATTGTCATTTCGAAGTAAAATCTAACCTCTTAAAAAAAGAAATTTTAATTGATTTTAGAAAATTTATTCTCTATTCAACCCAAACTACCAAATGACAGCCCGCAAGCTATCTTCTGTATGCATTTCGTCACCAGATTTACATCCGAATGCTTCGTAAAACTCTGGCATTTGAGAAAGTGTTCCTAAAACTCTATATGGATTTGGAGAATGGGGATTAGTTCTAATTTGCTGCAACATCGCCTCATCAGTATAGTTGCCTTTCCATATTTGACCAAAGGCTATAAAGAATCGTTGTTCGGGTGTAAACCCTTCAATGTCTCTTCTTTCTTTTCCTTCTAAGGAAGCTTGATATGCATAATAAGATACGGTCAGACCACCGAAATCAGCAATGTTTTCTCCTAATGTAAGCTGGCCATTAATATGAACACTATCTAAGGGCTCATAGGATTCAAAGTGATCAACGACCAGTCCTGCTTGGGCCATAAACTTATCCATATCTTCTTTACCCCACCAGTTTTTAAGGTTTCCGTATGCATCAAAAGCACTCCCTTTGTCATCAAAACCATGCGTAATTTCATGGCCAATTACCGCTCCGATTGTTCCGTAAAGAATCGCATCATCGGCTTCTAAATCCATAAAAGGTGGTTGAAGTATCGCTGCTGGAAATACAACCTCATTTATTACTGGGTTATAATAAGCGTTAATCATTTGTGGTGGCATTCCCCACTCAGTCTTATCAACTTCTTTACCTAACTTATTAACACTGTAATTAAATGAAAATTCACTGATACGAAATCCGTTTTTCACGTGCGCATCTGTGCTGATTTCAAGCCCTGAATAATCTCTCCATTTATCGGGATATCCTAATTTTCTTGTAAAAGTTGATAATTTAATTTGAGCTTGTTCTTTTGTGCTATCACTCATCCAAGGAAGATTTGCAATTCTTTTTTCGTAGGCGATCATAAAATTATCCACTAACTCATTCACTTTATCTTTTGCTTCTTGGCTAAACGCAACCTTTACATACTCTTGCCCAAGAACTTCGCCCATACCTCTATTAATTTGCTTCAGTGTTCTCTCCCAAGTTGGTTTCATTTTTTTAGCACCGCTTAAAGCCGTTCCATAAAATTCGAAATCTTTAGCTTCCAATTCTGGCGATAGTTCAGATGCTGTCGAGTTTAGGATATTCCAATAAAAATACTTCTTCCAATCTTCAATCGAGTATTTATTTAAGGTTTTCTCCAATCCAGCGAAAAAATCTGGTTGGGAAACTATGATGGTGTCAATTTTAACACCTATTTCTGCTAAATAAGAATCCCAACCGAACGATGGAGTCATTTCTTGTAATTGCGATATGCTTCTTTTATTGTATTGAGCCTCAGAATCTCTTCTTTGTGTTCTGTTCATAGAAACTTCAGCCAAGTCAGTTTCTATTGCTATCACTGTTTTTGAATATTCATTTCCTAACCCTGCTAAAGCCATTAAGCCATCCATATGCACCCCGTATTTAGCTCTAAGCTCTTTAGATTTAGGATCTTCATTGAAATAGTAATCTCTATCAGGCAATCCCAATCCACCTTGATTAACATAAGATATATGCGTATCGTTATTCTTTAAATCTTGGTACACATAAAACCCAAATACACTGCCTATACCAATTTTGTGAAATCCTGCTAACAAATTTGGCAAGTCATCAGTTGAATTCAACACATTAACTTTATCTAATAAATCTTGAATTGGTGTAATTCCTTCTACTGCTCTTTTAAGAGTGTCCATTGCTGTATTGTAGTAATCTCCAATTTTTTGGATATTACTACCTTTTTCGGCAGATTCTGCACCTGCAGAACACTCTAGAAGTATTTTCTTTAATGTTAAGTTATTTCGTTTATCCAATTCGTTAAAAGAACTCCATCTACTTTCCGTATCTGGCACTGGGTTATTCTTTACCCAAGTTCCTGCAACGTATTCGTAGAAATTTTCACATGGTTGAACCGATGCATCCATTAGGCTGATGTCAATACCTTTTCCTTGTTTCGCTTCAGTTTTTGACTCTTTTTTTTCTTCTCCACAACCAAAAGCTAAAATTACTGCTACTCCTAATATCGAAATTCTTTTCATAATTAAATTTTAGTGCAACAAATGTAAACTAGAAGCCCTAATTAAAAAACAGGAAGGTAATTGATTAAAGCCGTTCATAACAAAAAAGGCGTTTCGATTGCCCGAAACGCCTTTTTAATAAAATTATCTAAATGACTTACATATGAATAACTTCACCGTAAGCCGCAGCTGCAGCTTCCATAACAGCTTCACTCATTGTTGGGTGCGGGTGCACCGTTTTGATTAATTCGTGACCTGTAGTTTCTAACTTACGAACTGCAACAATTTCAGCAATCATCTCAGTTACATTATAACCTATCATGTGAGCTCCGAGAACTTCTCCATATTTAGCATCAAATATCAACTTAACAAATCCATCTTTTGCGCCAGCAGCACTTGCTTTACCAGATGCAGAGAATGGAAACTTACCAACTTTAATATCATGCCCAGCATCTTTTGCCGCTTTTTCGGTTAAACCAACTGAAGCAATTTCAGGAGAACAATAAGTACATCCCGGAATATTTCCGTAATCCAATGCTTCAGGATCTTGACCAGCAATTTTTTCTACACATATAATCCCCTCAGCGGAGGCTACGTGGGCCAATGCCTGACCAGGAACGCAATCTCCAATTGCACAAACGCCTGGTATGTTTGTTTGGTAATGATCGTTCACTAAAATTTTACCTTTATCAGTTGCAACACCAACTTCTTCTAATCCAATTCCTTCGATGTTTGCAACAATTCCAACGGCAGAAAGAACGATATCACAATCGATAACTTCGTCTCCTTTTTTTGTTTTCATTGTCACTTTACAACCCGCACCTTTTGTGTCAACATTAGTCACTTCTGTACTAGTCATAACTTTCATTCCCATTTTCTTAAATGAACGCCCTAATTGTTTAGATACATCTTCGTCTTCAACAGGAACTATATTTGGCATAAATTCTACAATAGTAACTTCTGTTCCCATAGAGTTGTAGAAATAAGCAAATTCAACGCCAATGGCTCCAGAACCTACCACAATCATTTTCTTTGGTTGTGTTGGTAAGGTCATTGCTTCACGATAACCAATTACCTTTTTACCATCT
>CAJQPE010000071.1 GCA_905480125.1 uncultured Flavobacteriales bacterium
TGTGTTTCCGGTAGGAAATAATGGAATTTGGGCGCGGTTAGAGATGCAGAACCTTGCAAACTATAATCCTACAACAGAATTTACTTGTCAGTATTTTAGATCACCGGCGGTATTTCCAGCGGCTTTGTCAATAGGCGTAGACCACGTAAGTTTGATTGAATATTGGGATTTAACTAGGACAAATGACGCAGATGCATCGTGCAATATATCACTCTTTTGGGAAGATGAAACTACGAGCGGGATATCTGACATGGCAGATTTAGCGTTATGTCACTATTCTAGTTTGACTGGAAAATGGGAAGATCAAGGAGGCACGGGAAATGATTTGGGGATAAATGGTTCAATTGCATCAACAAGCCCACTTACAAGCTTTAGCCCTATAGCTTTTGGCTCAAGAGGTGGAACAAATGTTCTTCCAGTTGAATTAGTAAGCTTCGAAGCAAATTTAAACATTGATAAAGTAGAGTTAATTTGGGTAACCGCCTCCGAAGAAAACAATGATTTCTTTTTAATTGAAAGAAGTCAAGATGGAATTATATTCGAGGAGATTCTTCAAATTGAGGGAGCAGGTTCAAGCAGTCAGAGAATAGAATATTTTGACATTGATTATGCACCACTTAATGGTGTTAACTATTATCGACTAAAACAAGTTGATACCGATGGTAAATTTATATATTCGGACATCATTTTAGTTGAATACATATTTGATGGAAAACCAGGAATAATTGATAACTCAGAGATAAAACTATGGCCAAACCCGTTTAATGGTGTCTCTTTTAATATTGAAATAGATAACTATGATTCAGGTAGTGAAGTGTTTTTTAATATAAGGGATATTTTGGGCAGGGAATATTATTCTAATACTTTTATTACCGATACGAATGGGCAATTAAAAAGCTCAATAAATCTAGATAATATTCTACCCATAGGTATATATCTTATTTCATGTTCAGATCAGAACCACACCTATAGCGATAAACTTATTGTAAAATAAGTTAAGATTTTATTAGCGCTAGAATTATTGGCGCAACTTATAGCTCTATTTCCTTCTCGTTAAGCGAGAATCAATTGTATTGTTTTTCGCGAAAAACACGATTTCATGCCCCGCTTTGGTTTCTCATTAAATTTTGTACCTAAATAAATTTGAGGTTAAATCTAAAAAGGCGAAAACGGCAACGCACTCAATTAGCTAAACGACAACAAGTTAAAAAAAGGTCTACGTGTTATCACGTAGATGTATAATTGTAAATTTCACTTAGACGCCTACGTGTTTTGTGCGTGTGTATATGCGTGTATAAGCGTATTTTATAAAATACGCTTATACTATGCCTTATTTAACATAAGCGATTATGATATTTGACTGTTGTAAATACCATCAAAGCTATAATTACAATTAGTATCATTTTACGAATGTAATATTTACACTAATTAAAAGGCATATTATAACACTTATAGAGCATGAAAAAACAAATCAGTAATATTGTTTCAAAAATATCAGTTATACTCACTGTTTCTTTAATCACTGCTTTTTCTGGAAATGCCCAAACGACTATTTGGTTAGAGGATTTTCAGGATTTAACTCGCGGTGATGAATCAGATGTAGGAGCTACAGCCTGGTCTGTTGCATGCACTGGGGGAGGCTCATGTGGATATCTTGATGCAAGCGCGAACGATTATTTTGAGGTATGGGATGACGGTCCTTGGAATGGCATATCCAGCTCTCATTACTTTTTGGGGAGCGATATGGATGGTGAGGCGAAATGGTCTTCTGAAACAATTGATATTTCTGGCTACACAGATGTAGGGGTGAGTGTTTTTCTTGCTGAATATTACTTTGGCAGCGATCCGACTGTTGATTATTTAAAGGCATATTATTCTATTGATGGGGGAGCAGAAACTCTGTTGACGAACGGAATTCAAACTGGAAACTTCGGAACAGCAACAGCCGCTTCTTCTGGCCTTTCGGGTTCAACAATACAGATATTTATATATGTAAATTGCAATAGCTGGTATGATTATCCAGCTTTCGATGATGTTACCGTTACAGGGACGTTGAATTCAGACACTAAAGAATTTACTGGAACGGCACTATCTTTAACCGATAACGATGTCAACGACGGAAGCACTTATACATTTACCCAAACGGTTCCAACAAGCACAGCTGGAATGGATTATGATTTATCTGTAGGCTCTTCGGTAACGATTACATTACCAAATGGGGATTTAAGTACAGCTTCTGTTGGTGGGGCGAGTTCATTTAATGGTCAACCTATTACCGCATTTACTACCCAAAACGCTACAATGTTAGTTTTTAATGTACCAACAGGCGGTGCAGTTAGCGCAGGTTCTATTTTTACAATTGTAATTGCCGGTGTTACAAATCATTCTTCGTTAGGAACATATACAACTGCTTCTTTATCTGCCGCTAACGACGAAGGAGGCACAGATTATTACAATAGCTATACCTATACTCTAATAGGCCCAACTACATACTACTCTATAGACTCAGATGATTGGGACGATAATTCAACTTGGTCTACTGTCAGTCATTCGAGTGGAACCAATTCTGGAAGCTATCCTGTTGCTGGAGATATTGTTTATATTGAAGGACATATTATTACAATTAATAACTCTTCAGAAGCATGCGGACAAGTACTTCTAAACGGAGCTTCCTCTAATACAGAGCTAAAGGTAAAGAATTCGTCTGGAAGTTTGACTGTAAGTGGAAACGTTACTGCAGATAATAATGGAGTAAATAAAAAGTTGAAACTTAAGGTTGAGAGTTCTTCTTCATTAACCGTTGGCGGGAATGTTTCATTTGTTCGCTCTGGAGGAAACAAAGAAATGAAGTTTGAGATTAAGAGTGCAGCCGCTATTTCTATTACTGGTAATTTAAATATGAGTAGTTCAGCAGGAACAAGCAAATTAAATAAAATTGAGTTAAAGGATAACAACAGCTCCTTATATGTAGGAGGTGATGTTAACCTCACAAGCACAGGAGGAAAGCTTATCGAATTTAAGATTAAGAGTGCAACGACATTCACGGTTATTGGGGATATTAATTTCAGCGCAACGGCAGACGAATTAATCCAAGTATGCTTTGAGAACTCTCCAATTTTAAATATGGGAGGTAATTTTAATAGACAAAATGGATATGGTGAGTTGTCTTATAGTTCTAACTCTTCGCCAAACCTTAACTTAATTGGCACAGCACCGCAAGTAATCAAGCAAGATGCTTTTGGCACCGGTGAAACGTTTGAGTACTACAATGTAACGATAAACAATACGTTTGGCACAGCTCCTCAGGTCACCTTAGACGGAGAAGTAACAGTTAATGGCACGCTTATATTAACTTCGGGAATAGTAAAGACTACCTCTACAAATTTGCTTGTTATTGCTGATGGTGCCACATCTTCGCAAGGTTCAGCGTCCAGTTTTGTTGATGGTCCAATGAAAAAAATTGGGAATGATAATAATTTTGTTTTTCCCGTTGGAGATGAAACAAGATGGGCTAGGTTAGAGATGAAAAACATTAATAACTTTAATGCTACTACCGAGTTTACTTGTGAATATTTTCACTCTGCAACGCCAAATCCGACTAGTTTAGGCGCAGGAGTAGATCATGTAAGCGCCAATGAATACTGGGATCTCACCAGAACAGTTGACCCAGGAGATGATGCAGAATGTAATATTAAGTTATATTGGGAAAGCGATGTTGCAAGTGGTATTACAGATATGACAGATTTAGCCCTTTCACATTACTCAGGAGTAACTTCTGCATGGGAGAACCATGAGGGAATAGCAACGGATAATGGAGACGGCACCGGAAACGTGGTTAGTACAGTCGTTATTTCTAATTTCAGCCCCTCTACCTTTATGTCCAAAGGCGGGACAAACGTTCTTCCTGTTGAATTAATAAGTTTTGAAGCACATTTAAACATTGACAAGGTAGAGTTAATGTGGGTGACTGCCTCCGAAGAAAACAATGAATTCTTCACAATAGAAAGAAGTCAAGACGGAATTAATTTTGTAGAGATTCTTATGGTTGAAGGTGCGGGGGATAGCAACAACAGAATCGAATATTTTGACATTGATTACGAGCCTCTTACAGGCGTAAGTTATTATCGATTAAAACAAACAGATACTGATGGTAAATTCAGATATTCTGGCATAGTTCCCGTTGATTATACTGGAACAAATCAACCAGGAATAAATTTATTTGGAGATATTGAGGCGGATATTAAAATTTGGCCCAATCCAAATGACGGAACACATTTAAACATTGAAATGACGGGCATTGAACCAGCCCAAGAGGTGTTAGTTATTTTAAGAGATATCGCAGGAAGGGAGTTTTATTCGAAAGTTCTTATAACAGACATGGACGGCCATTTGATAAGCGCAATTGACCCAACTAATACGTTACCTGTTGGTACGTATTTAATAACAGGGTCCGATCAAAATCATTTATACAGCAAGAAGCTAGTCGTAAAATAAGTCATTACTTCATTTTTCTTAGCATTTTCTGGATGCTATTCTACTGCCTGGTGGAGATTATTTAAAGCTTAATAAACCGAATGGTTTCAGTTTGTTCACTAGAGTATACCCTAATAAAGTATAATCCAGAGGATAGATTTTCTATTGATACAGTTGAACTATTATTCATCTCATGAATTGAACTTGAAACAGCACCACTTAGGGTGAGGATTTCAATTCTGGTGATTGGGCTGTTTATAGATTTAACAGTAATCTCAGATATTGCCGGGGAAGGATGTACAGAAATGCTGGGCTGCAAATATGCCTCTATAACCGATGTTGATGAAATAGTATCTTCAGGGAAAGCAGCACTATCACTCCAAGTCGACCAATAATCGACAGAGTCAGCGGGTATTCCTGAAATTTTACTAATACCTGTACTTGTTGTTACCCATATATTATCTTGAGAATCGATATCAAGCGCTCTTATCACAGGGCCAATTAGGCCATCACTTACGTCATAGTCAGTCCACAAATCTCCGTTAAACATAGCTACACCGCCCTCTGTTACTAGGTAATCTACGTAAATTCCAGTCCAAATTCTTCCGTCACTGGCGATTTTAACATCTTCCACAGGATTTAATGTGTCTGGGGCGGGTAATATTAGCATAATTGAGTGGTTTTCTACGAATAAGTCAGAAGAATTAAATACTGAAACCCCATTAGCAGTGCCAATCCATTTGTTTCCATTATCGTCTATAGCTATTGCTCTAATTTTGTCATTAATTAGGTGTTCGTTTTCTGTTATTTCAGTGAATGTTGTCCCATCGAAAATAGAGATACCACCGAGTCCTGTTCCCAACCATGCATCTCCGTTTGCATCGAATTGGACTGAGGTAACCCCTCCGAAGGGCAACCCATCAGATGTGCCATAAGAGGTCCAAGTAATTCCGTCATAAATAGAAACACCATCGTTTGTTCCAAACCATACATCTCCATTTGCTTCTTCGGTGATACATTTAATGCGGTCATCGCCTAAACCATCCGTTTCAAGATAAGTTGTCCAAGCGGATCCATTATAATAACTCGCACCAAAGTCAGTACCAATCCAGACATTTCCATCACTAAGAACACATAATGCTTGAATGGTATTATGAGCAAGGTTAGTATCTGTTGCGGTTGTATGGGCGATCCATGTTGTTCCATTAAATACCGAAATACCTTCTTGGGTTCCGAACCACATAACATCTGAACCAGCAACATCAAGACAAAGCACATCGTTGTTTACTAAACCACTATCTATTGTATAATTGGTAAATGTTTGGCCGGAAACGAATGAGAGAATAGAGAAGGTAGTTATTAAAGTTAAGGTAGTTTTCATGGAATAAATTTACTGAATTATTACCTTTTTAGTTTGTGTCTTATTTTGGCTAGAAAGTGTTAGAAAATATAAGCCTGCGGAATAATCCTCAGCGTCTACTTCTATCCAATGATTAGACGGGTAGTTGGAGAATTTGGACATCAGTTTCCCATCTATAGAGTTTATCTGAATGGTAATTGTTTCATTAAAATTTGATTGAATAAAGAACCTTTTTGTTGCAGGGTTTGGAAAGACATTAAAGGTGGATAGGTTATGCAAGTCTAGAACATTTAGCGCAGTGTTATTTGCGCTAAAGGTTGTTGGAATAACAGTAAAACCCCCAGTTCCATTTGGTGATCTGCTCAAACTAACATCTGACACTTGGGCGCCAAAAGTTACAGAATCGATAATGGTACTATCTGCATAAACAAGAATAACTTGGTCGCCTAACGAAGAGAGTTTAAAATTAGCATGTATACCATCTTGCAGCGTGTCTTTATCTGCCCAGATAATCAAATAACTATTTGGAGCGATTGAAACAGTAGGCATTGCCCATTTGTATAAGGTGTCAATTTTATCAGTAAGATATAATCCAGAGGTCGAAATTATTGAGGCGGTATTATTGTACAATTCAATCCAATCGTTATATTCTCCATTTTGATCAGCTACAGTTGTTGTGTTAGATGCCATAAATTCGTTTACTACCAAATCCTTATAACTCGCATTGAAATTTAGAGTATAGTATTCATAAGCAGCTCTTTCAGGCGAAAACCGGCCAGCGGAATCGTTCTGAGCGTATAAATAGTACTCTATTGTATTGCCAATATTTGATAATGTTGTTCCAAAAATTCCATCTCCATCGGAGCCATCACCATTATTACCATCATCAAGCATTGGTAAAGTTTGAAATAGATCCAAGAGCTATAACGGTAGGCTAGAATTATTTCATCTGCATTGGTAATAGAAGCACTAATAGTTAAGTCACCACCAACGGTTGGATTTGCAGAACTAGTTATATTTGAAATGGCAGGCGCTCCAGAAAAGCCAATATATGAATTTAAATAAGTTGATCTGGCATCCATTAATTCGGTTATACCCGGGTAATCAATTAAATCTGACACAGAGGAAGTGAGATTGTCTTGAAAGTCCGTATATGAATAAAATTTATTGGTGTCGTTAAATACTGAAGTATCAATTAATGCTTGTAATTGCACCCCTCTCGCAAAGTACTCCTGATTGTCGAAATTTTCTTCTATTATTGTTCTCATGTGCGCCAAATACATTTTACGGTAAGTATCATTTTCGAATAAGTTTCTCATCAAAGGCCGAGCGTATACTGAAACGCTATTATGATGCAGTAGGGGATCCATTGTTTGGGCTTCAGCAATTGAAAACCCGTCCCAAAACTCTGACGCATCGGCTAGTCGGAAGCTCGCAAATGACATATTCATATCCCATAAAATTGGGTTGAATTGACCGTTATGATCTTGGTACAAATAGTAGTTTTGAGCATAGCCGACATAGCTATCAAAGTTTATCAAGCTATAATTAAAAGCATGCATCCATAAAGTTCTATCAACATTTAGAACAGTTTCAATATTCGTTGGATCACTATTAAGAGCATCAATAAGCCCGAATAAACTGGACCAACCATGATTAGACTTTAGGTCATATAATGAATAGTAATCCGAAGTGTCAGTGCCAGGACTATTGCTTAAGTTTGCGTTTTCTCCATTGAGGTCTAAACTCTCGGGATTTCCTTTAAAAAACGCATTATTTTTAGTCCCAAAATGGTTGATCAAGAAATTCTTATTTACGGCTTCTACACTAGTATAGAGACCAATTAAAGTATCGTTTACGTAAACATTTGCAAAGGATGCGCCAGATGCAGGCATATATTTTCGCGCAATTTCGTATGACAATACCTCTCTTACAAAAGAAGGGTCTTGAATTACGTTACTTAACTTAATTTTATCGTGACCAAGATGGTTTTGGTCATTGATTGCGTAGTCTAATTTAATATTAAAAGGGTTTTTTATTCGGTTAACACTTGCAGAGCTATATCCCTTATATCTAACTCCAACATTAAAGTAGGATGAGCCATCAATAACAAGGTTGCCCATTAGCCGATCTTCATTACCTTCTACAAACAGGCTATCTAATATATAGTCCCAATTCGTTTCTTGAAAATACATTCGCACTTCAATGAGCGTATCGCTGTTGTAGAAATCCGATTGGGCGTTTACGTTTACTCCAATAAATAAGCAAAAACTTACAAAGAAATTGGAAAGTTTCATCAGCTTTCGAATTACTTTAGAATAGAAACTTTTTTGACAATAGGATTTATGTCTGCAATATAGACGGCAACAAAATATACTCCCGCATCTTCATTCGATAAATCTATAGAGCTGAAGTTGCTAGTTCTTATGATACTCTGTCCAAAAACATCTGTTACTTCAATTGAATAGTCACTCATTGTTCCTAAACCTCTAAACTCGAAAACTCCAGTAGACGGATTAGGAAATAAAGCAACAGAACTAGGAGAAATAGCTTCAATAACGGTTCCAGAACATTCTGTTAATCCCGTATTTCCACCAACACAATCGCCACAGTTATCGATATAAGCAGAACCACCAGCATCACAATTGCAATCAACGCCCATTAAAATTTGGACTCCTGGGTGTGTACATTCATATCTAAATGCCTTAGCTGGCCCAGCATTGTACTGCCATATAACAGAGCCACTTTGATCAACTTCATACATGTATTCTTGTGATAGGTTAACAAAAGTATTTCCATTAGATAATTTATCATGAGCAGATTGTCCGCTAGCGTTGTCTATACAATCGTGTCTCCATGTATAGGATGCAGGACCAAATGCACTTCCGGGAGTGATTGTGTAGTTATATCCGTCTCTAGGTGTTTCAATAGCATCAACAGTGGAGTTTCCATTATCGCCTTCGTTGTTAAATATTTGGATAAATCCTCCATTTTCTCTCCCATCATCTTTAATCCACCTTGGATCGTGGACTGCTGAGGGAACCATTTGTGTGCCTGATGCCCCATAATTAGTAGGGTTTCCCCATCGGTATATGAAATCACCACCTTGCCCTGAGTTACCTCCTGTATGAGTAGCCGCTTCACTTGCAGTCGTGCTATGGTCGATAATAAAGAATTCGCTTGCGTGTCTTGCTGTAAAAACGATTTGATCTAACGATTCGTTGTAGCTAATTCCATTAACATGAAACCAGTCGCCACTGTTCCCTCCAGGGCCACCACTGGGCGCATCGACAGCGTTGATGTCCATTAGTTCAGGGTGATCGGCAACGACACCGTAATTATCTTTTGACGAGTCAAAATCCTGAATCAAATGGTCCCAGATACGCCATTCCCAAATTACGCTAGCACTTCCAAACCCGTCAGGTTGAATTTCGACAATTCGGGTTGGCCATTTTGATGAAGAGGCGCCATCATAACCAGCTGCCGTTAATTCAGCGGTTGATTTTACTTCCCAAGCAATGAACAACACATTTCCGTTTGGCATGATTTCAATATCATGGTGCTGGCAATAACTGGAGGTAGAGTAAACAAAGTCCCAAACAACGTTTCCATTTGGGTCATACTCCTGAATCATTCCACCTATTGCAGCTCCGTTTAACTGGTTATTATTATACACACCGCCTCTTACAATGTTCCCGTTTTCTTTTAAAAGAACAGCATAATTTCCATTTACGTTACACGACCAAGAGTGAGCAATATTACCAAGTTTATCTATTAAATAGGCCGTACTAGAGTTTTGAGAATTGTATAACGCATAGCCATTAAAGTCTTGTGTACTGCCAGTTAATAATGAAAAGATAAGTGCGATTGTGTGTATAAATTTGAAATTCATTTGTGTAGTGTTTGTTCGAGCATATTCTTTTAGAGCTAGTATGACTGTAAAGTTATTAAAAGGTTTAATTGAATCGAATAAATACTTAATAACAACTCTTTTTGGTATGTTTATAGCCACTATTAAATTATGTTAGAATATATAGATTGGAGGGTTGATCCTCTAGCTTTTGAAATAGGACCTGTTTCGTATCGGTGGTATGGCATATTATTTATGACTGCTTTGGTGCTAATGTATTGGTTGGTGCAACGCATGTATATTCGAGAAGGAATTGATGAGAACCCGCTTTTTAATGCTTCAATATTGATTGCAGTAGGAGCTATTGTAGGAGCTCGTTTGGGAGAGGTTTTTTTCTACAATTGGGAATATTTTCGCGAGCATTTAGAAGAAATTCCTAAGATTTGGATGGGCGGTTTAGCGAGCCATGGAGCAGGAATTGGCACCGTTGCGTTTAGTTGGCTGGCTGCTAGATATGTTTTAAATGCTCCTTATTTATGGGTGTTAGATAGGTTAGCAGTCGCTTTTAGTGCAGGATTAGGGATTATAAGAGTAGGAAATTTGATGAATCATGAAATTGTTGGTGAGCCAACAGAGATGCCGTGGGCGTTCGTTTTTCATAGGGGAGTCGATTTATTGCCTCGACACCCGGCACAATTATATGAAGCAATTTTTTTCGTTCTTATACTTTTGATTTTAGGTTATATGTATTTAAAAACAGAGGCGAAAACAAAGCCAGGGTTTTTAACCGGTTGGTTTTTTGTGTTGGTGCCAAGTATGCGTTTTGGAGTTGAGTTTATTAAAAATAGTCAAGGAGGACTAGAAAGTAATTTTGGTGAAATACTAAGCACAGGTCAACTGCTAAGTATTCCTTTTATTTTGGTTGGAGCTTTATTAATTTTTAGGTCGAATAAGTTAACGAATAAGATTCCAGCAAAGAATATAGGCTCTACAATTGACTAGCCAATACGCATGTTACTTTCTCTTTTATTACATCGCCACCGGTTGAGTACGCACTAAAGAAAATGATGTAGATTCCAATACGAGATTTTTCGTTCAGGTCGTTCGTGCCATCCCAAGAAATTGTGCCATCAGGGCCAAGTAATTCATTATTCATCAACTGTCTAACTAATCTCCCTTTAGCATCATAAATAAGAATAGTACCTACATATCCAGGTTCAGGTAGCTCGTAACTTATATTTAATAAATCGTTGTATCCGTCTTGGTCCGGCGAAAATATTTCTGGATCAATACCAAGAGTATTGTTCGGCTGATCGGTAGGTTGATACTGGGAATTTTCGTAACCCGGGGTAGCGAAACCAATGTTTTCAGCTGCAGAATGCCAGTTCGTGTAATCGTTTGTTTCTCTATCGAAATCTAGTCGTTCTAAAGACACACCTTTATCATCTGTAAGCAAAGGAAAGTGCATGTCAGAATCGTAATCAAAACGGTCTGAAACCTCGTTCGCTTTCGACATTAATATAACCACACCTGCATCATTTGAATAAGCAGGCAAATCAGCTTGGATAAAAGTAGTTTGTGCAGACAACGGATAAATTTCAAATGTTGCTGCTGTATCTTCGGTAACAAGGACGTAAGTTTGAGGGTAAAGGATGTGCTGTTGGCCTCCAACAAGTGTCACATTATCAATAGAATCTAAATCAAAATCATAGTTTGCCAAACTCCATTCTGAAATATCGATGTATTTACTTGAATTATTATAGACCTCAACAAAATCATCAGAAGCACTTAAGCTAGGGTTGAACAGAACTTCGTTAATTATTAAATCACCAGGTTCTCCATTTTCTGGGAGTACGAAATTAGCGATGTTTTTGTCGATGCTATTTCCTGGGCAATCAATTACGCCATCAATAGTTAATGTATAAATAACCCCAGCGCTAATAGGTGAAATGAATAATTTTAATCCGTAATAGTTGTTACTATCTAATTGAATAGAATCAATAGTGATACTATTGTTGATACTGTATGTTGCAGAAAACAGTGAACCAAAATCCATTCCTTCATTAAAAACAGCTTCAATTTCAGTTATGCTGTTTACCAGAACCTTAATTAAGTTAGGCGAAATAGTATCTGTTGCTAAACTGTAAATAGAGTTTTGCTTACCTGGAGTGCCGCCGGAATCATCTTTTGAAGCTCGCCAGTTGTTGTCAAAATTACAAACAGCGAAGGGGTTTACTTTTTCTAGTGAATATCCACCATCATCTTTTTCGGAATCAGCGTACCAAGAGCTATTGTATGTTACTTGGTCGATAATAACGCCACCCGCATTTGTTAGGGCGAGATCCTTTCCACTATTTGTTAATTCAGGCCAAGAAGAAAGGCCAATGACCATTCCATACGGACTAAAAAGTAAGCTGTCTTCGTCTTCGCAAAGAACAACAAAACCGTTCGCAGGGATATATGTCCTGTTCGGAATTGTTTTACCCGCATAAGAGCTCCCTGATAAATTTATTACATGGTCGGTGGTGTTGTATAGCTCAACAAATTCTTGATCAGGCAAGCCAATTATTGGACTCGGGTCAGCAAAAATTTCGTTAATGACAACATCCCCAAGTGATGGCATTGGCGCAAGAATAAAATTAATAGAATTTGGTGAGCCTATCGAGTTCCCAGGACAGTCGGTTACGTTCGTAACAGAGATAGAATAGGTTGTTCCCGTATCCAAAACAGTGCTAAAAAGCAAGAAAACAGAATCGAAAGGTGATCCAAGTGTAGTTGCAGCTATTACGGAAGCCCCACCAGAAACGGAATAGTCACCGTTTACCAAACTTGTACTATCCATAGATTCGCTAAAGACTAGCTTGGCTGTTGTTGCTGATGTTACTAGAATATCTATTACAGTAGGTAAAATTTGTTCCGGCGTTGATTCATAGATAGAGTTCTGGTTACTTGGGGTTCCTCCAATAAAGTTATTAGCCGCTGCCCAATTTGTGGCACCATTGCATATTGCTGTTGGATTTTTCTTCTCTAAAGACCAGCCACCTCCATCTTTCGCTGCATCTAAATACCAAGTATCAGAATATTCTATTTGGTCTATTAAATTTCCTTGAGCATCGACTAAGTCGATTAGTTCTCCGCCATTAGTTAATGCAGGGAAAGATTGTAAACCCACAACATCGCCAAAACCACTATATTCGTCTGTGTCATTCACAGAGCAAATAGTTAAATAACCATTAGGTTGAATAAAGGAGTTAACCGGAAGTTCTTCTCCATCAAAAAATGTTCCCGACAAATCAACTAATTGGGCAGTGGTATTATATAATTCTACAAATTCTTTTTCAGGAAGCGCAACAGAAGGAGTTGGGTCACACATAATTTCGTTGATGACGATGTCACCCGCAACAGGAACAGAACCAATTACAAATTGTAAAGTGTTGATTACACTTATTGAATTACCTGAGCAGTCTGTTACGGCATTTACAGTAACAGTATAGAATGTCCCCGTGTCTATTGAAGCGGTTAAAAATAAATAAACAGAGATTAAATCTGAAGAAATAGATTGCACAAAATCAAGAGAAACACCCCCTGTAAAACCATAAACTCCAGCAGCAAGACTTGCACTATCCATAGTTTCGTTAAAGAAAAGTTGAATTACAGAATCGTTAATAATAAGTAAGCTGACTAGATCTGGGGAAGTAATATCAGCAGTAGTGCTGAAAGTAGAATTTTCTTCGCCAGGAGTACCTCCAATCGTATCGTTACTCGCAGCCCAATTTGATGCAGTTGTTCCACATGGAGTAAACGGATTGATTAATTCTAGAGACCAACCACCATCATCCTTTGCCGGATCATTGTACCAAGTATCCTCATAGGAGACGATATCGATAACTGTTCCCGAATTATCTACAAGTGTTAAACTATCCCCTCCATTAGACAGCGCGGTCCAAGAAGAAAAACCAACCACATCGCCATAAGATTGATATACAGAAGTGTCAGTCACAGAGCAAAGAATTAGAGTGGAATCGGGATGCAAAAGGAAGGACGGAAGAGTCTTTACGGTTGTTGTATTAACAAATTGCCAACCTGATAAATCGTAAACATTAGAACCTGCATTATAGATTTCAACGAATTCAGCATTGGGAAGAGATACCGGCGGATTTGGGTCTGGTAATATTTCGTTAAAAACTACATCTTTATAGTTTGCAGCAATTGTGAGTACATAGAAGAACGGTATAGCATCAGAAAGAATAACATTGGCTGACCGATCTTCGACGTTATTAATAAAAAGGATGTCGTTTTGCCCGTTTAAAAAGGCAGTAGGAAACGATAAGTGTGCAAGAGAAGAATCACTAACGTCGATAACAACTGAAGAAGGATTTTCTTGAGCATTGTCAATGAAAAAATTAGTTGACAAACTACCTGATGTTACGTCTATATATTCTGAAAAGTAAACATCAATATCATTGGCATTTTGAACAATAATTGAATCAACCGTTGGCGGAATAACATCAACACCAATAGCTCCAGCAAGAAAGTTGTCAAAGAAATGGCCGTTAACAGGTGATGCAGCCGAAGATTGTTTAATCATAACCCCAAAGTAGGCAGAGGTGTTAACAGCACTGCTAGCAATAGAGCCTACTGCAGTGTAGGTTCCCAAAGCCCCATCATCAAAAAACAATGTCCAATTATCAGCAGCATCGCGGGTTACTTTAATATTAAAAGGATTGTTAGAGCTACTATTAACAACTCCAACCGTATCAATTAACATTGTCTCCGTGCCGCCAACAACTTCATACAAGGAGATTCCATCAGCGGTATTACCCAAGCGAACAAAGTACCCATCATTAACCGCAGTTAAATTGGCGACATCTGAAATTAAATATATATCAACCCAATTAGCTCCAGAGGTGCTAAATTGTAAGTTAATATAAAACTCCCATTGCGCATTTGCAGAAAGCGTTGAAGGTGTTGTAAGGTAATAATTCAATGCTCCATTTCTTTGAGATTGAAGCTCTCCAGATGTAATTGTGAAAATACTGTCATGCCCAATCCAAGAAGGGGTTATGGTGAAATTTCCATCGGAAAAATCATCTTGAAATTGGGCGAACATTACTTGACTAGACAATAAAAAAGCAAGACCTAATATGAGTTTTTTTGTCATTGATACTAGTCAAAAATGAGACAATAAATGTACGATAAGAATCTCGATAAGGCAAATTCAAATAATTTGGGTTAGAAGCTTTATGGAAAAATTAGTTTTATCTTTATGTATCATTTTTATGACTAAATTATTACCACTAATATTACCCTCTTATTATTGCATTAACATTTATTGATATCAGATTATGGAAATAAAATTAACACGTTTAGAAGAACCGTTTCTTTTTAGTATAGAAAACACTAATG
>CAJQPE010000072.1 GCA_905480125.1 uncultured Flavobacteriales bacterium
CCCTTCATGCATACATCCCGTTGTCTGCAGCAATTTAGACACGAATCACGCTGCGATGACAGATATTTATCGTAAGGTAGATGCTAATCCTAAAGTTAAAAAGGCATTTGTAGGAAGTGGCATCCGTTATGATTTGCTTACCGAGGAGTATAATAAAAATGCTGATGATTCAATTGATGAATATCTTGAACAAGTGCTTACGAAACACGTTTCGGGAAGGTTAAAAGTAGCGCCCGAACATACTGCTGACGAAACGCTAAAAATAATGCGAAAGCCTTCATTCAAACATTTTAAGGCGTTTAAAAAGAAATTCGATCTTATCGATAAAAAATACAATCTCAAACAGCAACTTATCCCCTATTTTATTTCGAGCCACCCTGGTTGTGAAGAAGGTGATATGGCTAATCTTGCTGTTGAAACTAAAGAAATGGGGTTTCAATTGGAGCAAGTTCAAGATTTCACACCTACTCCTATGACAGTGGCAACTGTTATCTACTATTCGGGATATCATCCATATACGCTTAAGCCTTATCTAACGCCAAAAACAGAACAAGAAAAGAAAAAACAACACCGATTCTTCTTTTGGTATAAAAAAGAGAACCGAGATTGGATAAAACAGGAGCTAATTAAAGCCAAACAACCTGAATTAATTAAACGACTGTTAGGTGGAAAAAAAGAAGAAACGAAACTACCAAAATGGCTTGCCGAAAAGAGAAAAAACAAATCGGATAAGCTGAAGAACAAAAAATTCAAATGATCTAGTTCATTCTAAATCATTTGAAACACTTCCAACAGCATTCACTTTTTATGCAAAAAAACCTAAACCGACTATAAGTTGGTTTAACTCAATTACTTCGAAACAACAAACTGTTTTGTATTGCTATGCATGTCATCATTTAGCGTATATAGATATATACCTGAGCTAAGGTTAGTACCGTTTAACAAAATCTTGTTTGTACCTAGTTGAGCATTAATAATTTCTGAATAAACAAGTCTGCCGTCAATAGATTTTATAGTAAATGTTAGCTTTTTAGCCGATTTACTTTGATAAGTTATATTCGAAACATTACTAAATGGGTTGGGTGTATTTTGACTTAATTCAAATCCAATAATATCTAATTGGCTTATTCCAAGATATGGACCTGTTAGCGTCCATGATTCAGATACTGTAAATCCTGATGCATCTGTGACTAATATTGTATAAACACCAGGCTGAAGATTAAATCTATCTTCTGTTGTTGGGCCATCTGTCCATGAGATAGTATACGGGGCTGTTCCTCCTGAAATAGATACATCAATGTAGCCATAACTGTAATTATTTTGAGCATCATAAAAAGGGTTAAAAGGTAAACCAACTACATCCAACGTATTTGTTAATTCTGGATAGCAATCTGCATATGTTATTAAATAAGGTGTCCCAAATGCTTCACAATTAGTCTCTACTGTTGGAAATCCACTTGGTATAGGTGGAATATCAAATACTGCAGTAATTGAAGCGCCAGCAACAGCCGTAAGAGAAAATCCGGGTATTGTATATACTTCATCTTGGGCAATCAAATTACAACTATCAGCATAATTATAGACCAAAAAATCTGGAACATCAAAGTCAATATCAACTGTTCCCGTATTGGTAATACTTACCTCCCATTGACCATTAGGGTTACCACTAAAAATAGTTGTTAAATCTAGGCAAAGATTTCCCCCTACTATATCGAGCAAAGGCTGACTCAATGGCAATCCAAAAGCTAGTTCATCATTTACATTCATCTGCGATCCATCAGGAAAAGTAAAAATCATTGGGTAAATTAGCCAAGTACTGTCTTGCCCTATTAACGATGGACATATCTGACCATTCGGCGAACACCCCTGCAGAGTATCCCAAGTAAAAAGTGTGACATTAGGGTCTTGGGCAGTAAAGGGCGTAATATAATAGTTACCTAAAAAAATACTATCCTCATATGTAGGACAATTTCGAGTAAATTTTACCGAATCGCCCAAATTTAATAGTAGTTGATTATTTGTCTGTGCTATTGTTGCCTCTGCCTGATTTGTAACTGGCCCTGAAGCTTCAGGTGTTACAGCCCAAACAATATCTGATGTAGAGTTTAGGGTAAAACCTTCTGCAAGCAAGTTAATTGTATCGCCGCAACATATTGTATCATTCGGTAATAATAAAACATTTCCAGGTAAGCATACCGTGTAAGGGAAAGATGTCATAGAACATCCTAAAGCGTTACTAAGCTCCACCGTGAAAGGGCCTGAAACAGATAAATCATTATAAGAAACACCATTGGCCCCCGGAATAGCAACACCATCTAGATACCATTGAACCGCAAAGGTTGAACTATTAGTGACTTCCAACAAAGAATTAACAGCATCAAAAGCTATATTAGGTAATGGCGGATAATCTAATACAGTAATACCATAAGCACTCGAGAAACTTGAACACGTTGTTATCGAATCGGAAACTATAACGTTATAAGATGAAATATCATTCACATAAATTGAATCAGCAGTTTGTGTTACAAGAGCTGTTCCATCAGCAGACCATAAATAAGATAAACCTGTGCCACCGGATGCTGCAAACAAAACAGAATCACCTGTACATATAGAATCTATAGCATAAGTAATGGTTGGTGTAGCTGGGCTTTCGTAGATTACTATGGTATCGACATTGGTAATTATACTTTGTGGTTGTAAAACAATAGTATAGGATATTTGGGCATGCGAACTGCTTGCTGAAAATGTTCCAGGTGCACTTACATTAAAAGAAATCGAACCTAAATCATCATTACCTGAAATAAGATCTTCATCCTCAAATGCTAAAGAAAAGGGATTATTATTTGGATCAAGAATTTCATTGATACCACTCCACGTTGCTGTTGTGTTGTCAGCTACCGCAGAACCATTATATAATGCAGGACCAGAACTAGCTGTTAAAACAAAAACCATATCGGGATTTCCTGTGCAAACGCCAAAAACTGTGAGCTCTTCGATATCATTACACCAATAAGTATCAGTGGCAACAGCCGTAACATCGGTAAGCACATAATCCCATATAGTGGTTTCTAACGTAGTAATATTATAACCGATATTATTAAAAGTTTGCACCGGAGGATTTGCGTCATTGCTTGTATTACCATTAGCAAAAGTCCAATTATAAGTAGTGGGATTTGGAGAACCATCAATCAATGCTTGAAATGTCACATCAACAGAGTCGCAACCTTGAGTAGGAGAAAAACTATATCCACTATTTCCACCAGAGCTGGAGAAAACTTCGACTTGGGTATCAAAAGATGTAGGCTGAGATTGCCCTAAAGCTGTACCAATAACAGTTACCGTTATTGGATAAATTCCAGGAGTAGCGAATGTAGTGCCACAAAAGGTTATGCATCCATATTGGTTTTGCTGAGGAAAATAAGTGCAATTAGCCACGTTACAACTCCACGATATTCCGGATGGTAACCCCGCTATATTAGACACGATTACCTGGTCAACATTAACAACACCAATAGGAGCTCCAGCATCATATGTCGCAGGCATAACATAGGTTATGGAGGTATCATAAGGTAACCCTTGTGTAATTGCAGGAGCTGGATCCGGAGCTAATGCACCATCAGGGTAGTTACTTGCTGGTGAGAGCAATGCTTGATTTGGCGTACAGGAACTACATTGTGATTTTGCTATCTGTATTGGCCCTATCAAGGAAATAAAAATTACTAAAGCGATTCGTAAGATTCTATTCATGACTTTTCCTTTAATGTTAGTTTTATTTGTTAAAAGTAATAAAAAAAAATTGTGCTAATCTTAAAAGAAAAACCATTGTTTTTGATTTCATGGAATCGTAAGTTAGAAATACAAAGTTGAATTAAATTCAACTTTTGTGACCAAACTTAATTTAAATTAAATGATCAGCCATTAAATAATTACAAGTTATGGCCAGCTGAAAAACAAAAAAATCCAATTGAATAGAAACGCTTCCATTCTTATTATCAATACCATTTAGATATTAGTTTATCAGTGACTAATCAGACACTTATAAAAACTTATACGATCTTAACAAAACTCCAAAGCATATATAGTAGGACATATGCAGAATTATGCTGTAAATTAAGCCATAGCGATAACTGATTATTAGATAAGCAAATATTCCTCCTGCAACAAAAGCAGGAAGGATAAAGACGAGCGCATTTACTTGAAATACAATAAATAATGGCAGGTGCAAAACGAAAAAAATTACTGAAAATATTACCACTGACTTTAGAGCGGTGTATTTATTTTTTAAATAATTGACTAAACAAAATATTAAAGCTTGCTGAAATAAAATATCAAATAATTTTGTCAGTTGAGTATCAAACTGAAAGAGAGGAAAAAGAATTTTGGATTTTATAATATCTTCTAAAAATATACTTACAGGCGGGTAATTCTTAAAATAAATAATTGGAACTACGGCAAATACAATACATAAACAGAAAATTAAACAAGCTTGTTTCTGCGGCCTGTGAATTTTAAGGTAATATTCATTAAAAGAAAATATTCTTAGTCCAACAATGGATGAAATGAAATAAAAAGCACATAAAACACTAGCATTTTCATTGTAAGTAAAGCCAATAGGCTTTAATATAAAACTCACAACTCCCATAATTCCTAGCCAATAAGCTAACCAAAATGTTAAATACGGTGCTAGATTAAATGATTTCATTAGTTTTTTATCGAAGTTTAGGTGGAGTGCTTCAAATTGAGATTAAATATTTTATCAACGCAGTAAGACAAGAATAAAAAATATGGGCACAATAAACATTATTTTCTAACATTTATCGATTGGAATAAATGTAAAGTAAAAACCCTAAATAGTTGGACTTAAAAGATTAGAAAATTGCTATTATACCTTAATATATTTTCTTTAAACTATTGCAATCCAATATTTTATAATTTATCAACTGTATAAAATATTTAAATGTTAGTAATTACTTAAATTATTAATCGATTGTAATCAATTATGTCTGCATATTTATTGATTAGAACTTTCGTATATTAAAAATTTTATAGCATGTCTAAAAAATTAACACATCGTTTTTTAGCATTACTTTTTAACTTTACCACATATTAAAAAGACTATGTTAAAGGCAGTATTATTTGATATGGATGGGGTGATTGTAGATACAGAACCTCTTCACCATAAAGCATATTATCAGCTATTCGATTCAATTAGTGTTGAAGTTTCTGACGAACTCTATCAATCCTGCACAGGTCAATCGACTATAAACGTTTGCAAAAAGATAAAAGAACATTTCGGCATAAAGCAGTCTGCAAAAGATTTAGCGGAAACGAAGCAAGCGAACTTCAAACAATTATTTGCAAATGATAGCTCGCTCCAATTATTAGTTGGCGTGTTAGAATTAATTCAAGATTATCATAAAAACGGCCTAACTCTAATTCTCGCATCTTCAGCATCGCACAATACAATCAATAATGTCTTTTCAAGGTTTGATTTAGATCAATATTTTAAAGCAAAAATTAGCGGTTCTGATTTTGAAAAATCTAAGCCTCATCCTGCAATTTTCATCAAAGCAGCTGAATTAGCGAATCAACCTGTGGAAAACTGCATGGTTATTGAAGATTCAACAAATGGAATCCAAGCTGCTAAAGCTGCTAATATATATTGCGTTGGCTTTAAAAGCCCCCATTCAAAAAATCAAGATTACAGTGAGGCTAATAAAGTAATTAGCACTTTTTCTGAAATTCTTTATTCTAAAATAAATACTTAGAACAAATAAGAATTTTTATTTCCAATAAACCAACTCTTCCAATAAACTTGGAATTAAAAACGAATAGTGTTTATTGTCAATAATCAAGGCATAGGTAAAACTAATACCTCTCCTTAACAATTATAATCGGCTTTGTTTCTAGTGCTGTTTGCAAAAAATAAACTCCCTTTGGCAACCTCGAAAGATTCAATTCTTGTTTATTAGTATTAACGTCCCATTCAGCTAATTGCTTTCCGGTAATATCGTAAAGTAAAAGATTCCCAATTTCATAACCTTTCGAAGAAACTAACAATCTACCAGTTGTTGGATTTGGCATTACAGTAATTTCGTTTTTTTCTTTTTCGGAATAATTAATCGATAATGATAAAATTTCGATTGTATCAACCATAAAATCAACACCGCATAAATCAGTAACTGATAACGAAACGATATAGGTTCCTAAAGCAGAATATTCATGACTTGGATCTTGCTGTGTAGAAGTAATTCCATCACCAAAATCCCACAAATAAGTATCTCCACCATTTGATTCATCATAAAAATTAACATTAGTAAAATCAACACTATAGCTATACGCTGCATCTATAGTTACATCAGTATCATAAAACAACTCCACTCTGCCATAGCCTAAAGTGTTGCTTTCTGTAAATAAATCTGCAGAAGCTTGCCCTGAACCCAATTGACCATCATATACCAGACGATTAAAATCAACAGAAGTACCATAAATTACTGCTGAATGAGGCCCGGTATGCATGGAATGAATAGTGCTTTCATTTACACCCCCGCCAATTAAACCTATTACATCGCCCGTTGAAATAACCAAAGATGTTTCCACAATATTTGTATCAAGAATTTGATTAAAATAAGCAAGGCTCTGAAATTCATTTGTACCATTCGGCCCGGCTGGAGGCACTGTGTCAAAAAGAACAATCTGAATAGCTCTTTCTACTGAATCTACCTCCAAAGGAATTCTTACCCCTGTGATTCTAAAACAGCTTTTGGCTTCAAACCAATAACCATACGTGTATATCTCTGAAGTATCCATTTGAGAATGCGAACCGACATCAACAGGGATATATTGTTGTGCACTTATATCAATACTTACTAATAAAAATATGCCTAGAGTAGTTAGGTGAAACAGCCTATTAATGTTCATTTTACAAAAATAGTAGAAATATTTATATCTCATATTTTAAAACTAGTTAGACCCGAAATAACAACACGCTAGCTTGTGAATTTGCTGTTTATAACATATGTTTGTTAATTCAATTAAGACTCGCCTCTTGAGTGAATATGAATTCAAAAGCATCCTGCATATATCTGGTTAAAAAACAGCTAGTATTATTACTACTTGCTATTACTCCATCAATCAACTTTGCCACGCATATTGTAGGTGGATTCCTAACCTATGAACATATAGGCGGTAATGATTACACAATTACATTGACCGTTTATCGAGATTGCAGCGGAGTCGCTTTAAGTAATGATGAAGACGTGTTAATTTATTTCGACTCGAATGGAGATTATATAGTCGATGAAAACGACACTCCAATTGTGTTAGATGTCAACCGAATTTCTGATGACGTAGTTCCATCTGTTCTAGACACATGTGTGGAAGTAACTACAAGTGTATGTGTTGAAGAGCACATATACGTTGAGAATGTTACTTTACCTGCATCCAATACTGGATACCATCTATTTTATGAAAGGTATGCAAGAAACGATGGAATTGTAAACTTAGATTTCGATTATGGTGACACCGGTGAGGGATGGTATAACTTTATTCCTTCTCCTACAACATATATCTATAACACTCCCGCCCCTGTTCCTTTTTGGTTTGAAGATTTTGAAGATTTAGCTGAAGGTGATGAGGTAGACAATGGAGCAACTGCTTGGGAAGTTTCAGTGAACCCAAGCAGCGATGATCATTTTGAAGTTAGAGATGCGAATGCCTTAAACGGCAATAAACTTTTTGAAGGCAAAGAGGTTGATGGTCTTGCGGTCTGGACATCCGAATATGTACACATTGATATGTATCCGAGCGGGGTCAATTTAAGTGCTATTGTAGATGAGTCTGGAAATATGGGTAATGACGACTACATTGATACATATTATTTACTTGACCAAGATGCAGAGGTTCAGTTTACCACAAATGGTAACCTTTCAAATGATTTCGATCCAGAAAGAATAGCATCTGAAACCAACGTAATTGGTGATAGCGTAGCTATACGAATCAAAATTGATAATGACAACAGCAACCATTATCACAGGTTCGATGATATCTCTATTACAAAGGTTGTTATACCTGATGACACAATTATTTATGGCAATAATAGTTCCCCAGTATTTGATTCACTGCCGCCACCATATTTGTGTGCCTATAAAGCATTTACTTTCGACCACAAAGCAACAGATCCTGATGGCGATTCTTTGGTATACTCGCTATGTACTCCCTATGATGATTGGGAAAATAGTAATGTAGTGCCACCACCTTTTAAAGTTGCTAACAATCCAGCTATACCTAGAGTGCAATGGGGGTTGGGTTACACTTCAATCAGTCCTATGGATTCTTTACCCGTTATTTGGCATGAAGACTTTCCTTCCGACAATGAAACTTCAGATGCAGGTTCTAGTGCATGGACTATAACAACTGCTGGAGCATCACCTGACTATGCTGCTACTCAAAACAACCCAATACATGGTGGTTTTTACTTTAGAGCTGAAGATACTGACGGAGGGGTAATATGGACATCAGAATCCATAAACATATCAGGCATAACCAAAGTTGGAGTTAATGTGGATCTTTTTGACGATGGCTCAACAGAACTTGATGCAAACGATTCTATATTAGTTTATTATAATCTTGATGGTGCAGGTGAAGTACTTTTCCCCACACTAGGTCAAATTAACGGAGCTTTTTATGTCTCGACTGCTGAAGTGCATAATCTAAATGGTTCATCATTAGTAATAACCGTTAAGATGTTCAGTGATGATGAGGATGAGCAACATAATATTGATGACATTTGTGTTTATGACGAAACAAATCCTTCAATTTCTATCGACCCAATTACAGGAATATTATCGGGAACTCCTGGCAATAATACAATTGATGGTGATGAAGGACGTTTTGTGGTTGGTGTTTGCGTTGAAGAGTACAGAAATGGAATATACTATGGTCGAACTGTTAGAGACTTCCAATTTAATACCGTCTATTGTCCAGATGCAGCAAGGGCAATTGTTGATAGTACATTAGTAAATGACACCTTGCCGGTTTGTAGCGGACTAACTGCTGTTTTTCCTAACCATAGTGATGATTCAAATAATTGGCACTGGGATTTTGGCGATATTACCGAAGATCCAGATGATACATCTACATTTGAATTTCCAACTTGGACATATCCTGCTTTGGGCTCTTATATTGTCGAATTGATAATAAATGACAATACAGCATGTGCGGATACAGATACGGTTGTAGTTACGATTTCTACTTTTTCTGTTGGATTCTCAAGTGCGCTAGTTGGTTGTGAAGATATTGATATTGCATTTACCGACACTTCTGGGGGGAATAATGGCACCCCTAATTCTTGGTCTTGGGACTTTGGTGATGGCGGAACTTCAACAAGTCAAAATCCAACATACGCATACCCAGATCCTGGAACGTTTACAGTAAAACTGATTGTTGGAACTGACGCCGGCTGTCTCGATTCGGTGTCTAAGGTCATTGTAATTGATGACCAACCGACAGCGGAGGCAGGGTCAGGACAGACTAAATGTGGTAATAATGCGATTACCACAATGGCAGGGACATCAATATCAGTAGCATCAACTGCTATATGGACTTCTGGCGGAACAGGCACCTTTAATGATGCTACGGACTTAAATGCGTTGTACACGCCAGGATTGCCAGCTGATACACTAGCGGGCTCGGTAGTGCTAACTTTATCAACCACCGATAACGGCAATTGTCCTGCAGGTAATGATTTTATGACCATTACCTTAACAGATGCGCCAACGGTAGTTGCTGGTGGAAATCAATCTGTTTGTGGTGATATTGCAAACGTTACAATGACCGGGGCAAGTTTTACTGGCGCTTCCAACGCTGTATGGACAAGTTCAGGAACTGGAACATTTGATGATGACAATAGTTTAACTGCTATTTATACAGGAACCAGTGCCGATACTTCTGCAGGAGTTGTTACACTTACTTTAACGACTTTACCATATGGAAGTTGTGCCTCAACGACTAGTCTAAAATCTGTATTTTTCACAGATGGCCCATCCATATCTGCTGGCACAAATCAAACTGTTTGTGGTCTAAGTAGCGTAACAGTTACGGGAACATCTAACTCAGTTGTAACAGCTGGAACATGGACTAGCTCTGGCGCAGGAACTTTTGACACCCCAAATGCATATAGTGCAATATACACCCCAACAGCTATAGATACTGGGAATGGTTCAGTTTTACTAACATTTACTTCAACTGCCCAAAGTGGTTGCAATCCAACAGATAGTTCAATAACGGTTACTATATCTGATGCACCAAATCTAATTGCAGGAAACGATACAACCATTTGTGCTAACAATGCTAATATTGCCTTGTCTGCTGGAGATAATGGAGTGGCAACTGCTTGGCAGTGGTCATCATCTTCAGGAGGCGGAACTTTTGGTAACGAATTTGCACTGTCTACTTCTTACCAAGCTTCAGAAACAGATACTACAAATGGATCCGTTACAATTACAATCGCCTCTACTGCACAGGGTGGATGCAGTCCTGATTCAGATTTCCTTGTCGTTACTATAACAGATGCACCCACTGTTGAAGCTGGTCCAAACGTAACAGTTTGTGGTAATAACGCCAATATAACACTTACTGGTTCAACTACTATCGCTACCGCTGTTCTTTGGAGTAATGGTGCTGGTGATGGTACGTTTGATGATGCCACAGCGGCTAATACTATTTACACTCCTGGTTCTAGCGATATTTCCTTGGGTACAGTAATACTAACCTTAAACACTACTGCTCAAGGAAAATGTACAGCTGTTTCTGATTTCTTATTACTTACCATATCTCCTGCTCCAACTGTTGATGCTGGGTTAGGGCAAACCGTTTGTGCTAATAATGGGGATGTCTCTTTAAATGGTATTTCCAATGCTGTAGCAACAGCTTGGCTATGGACTTCATCATCTGGAGACGGAACTTTTGATTCAAATACATCTTTAAGTACGACCTATCATCCGTCTAATACAGATACGGGAAATGGAACTGTAACGCTCACATTAGCATCTACGGCTCAAGGAGCATGCCTGCCGGATAATGATATAATGATTGTAACAGTAACTGATGCACCAAATGTAAATGCTGGCCCCGGACAAACAGTATGTGCGAATAATTCTGAAGTATCTTTAAATGGTAGTTCAAATAGTATTGCCAGCTCATGGCTATGGACGACATCTGTCACGGGAGGCGCATTTGATAATTCAACACAGTTAAACACTGATTACAATCCTAGTGATGCAGATACTTTAGCAGGTGTTGTTTCCTTAACATTAACGTCAACTGTTCATGGTTCCTGTCAAGCTGGAAGTGATGTAATGAATATTACCATTACTGACGCTCCATTTATTTCGCCAATTGCCGGGCAAACTGTATGTGCAAATAATGGCAACGTAACTATAACAGCCATTGACAATAGTATTGCAACAGGATACCAATGGTCAACTTCTGGTGACGGCACTTTTGGATCTCCAACTTCACAGACAACAATTTATACCCCTGGATTTGTTGCCGATACTGTTAATGGAACGGTTAGGCTTACCTTATCAACCTCTGCTCAAGGTACATGTAATTCTGTTGATGAACAGACAATCATTACTATTACCGATGCCCCCTCAGTAGATGCTGGTATAGGACAGTCTGTATGTTCAAGTAATGCAAATGTTAGTATTACTGGTTCAGTTAATTCTATACCAACGTCTTGGTTATGGACAACCTCAGGTAGTGGAACATTCGCGGATGATGCAGCGCTATCGACTGTATATACGCCTTCCGATGCTGACACAACAAGTTTACCTGCCGATGGACCAGCATCAATAACTTTAACACTTACCACCATCCTTCAAGGCTCCTGTAGCTCCGTGAGCGATATAGTCGTAATAACGATTACAGACGGGCCTAATGTTGATGCTGGAATAGGATCTACTGTTTGCGCTAACAACTCTGATGTTGCGCTAGTTGGCACATCAGGTCCAGAAGCCACTGCATGGACTTGGACATCATCCTCTGGTAATGGAACATTTGATAATGCCACTTTACTATCAACCACGTACCATCCTTCGGCCACAGATACTGCAAATGGAAGCGTCACATTAATACTTACTTCCACTGCCCATGGTTCTTGTTCTCCTGCTCTAGATAACGTGATCATCACCATCACTGATGCGCCTTTTATTAATACGATAACCAATCAAACAGTTTGTGCTAACAATGCCGATGCCTCTATACTTGCTACACAAAATTCCGTAGCTACCGCTTGGCAATGGTCTACCGCAGGTACAGGTACCTTTGATACT
>CAJQPE010000073.1 GCA_905480125.1 uncultured Flavobacteriales bacterium
GTCCAAAATCTGATGAATATCTTAAGATTCTATCTAAATCTTGATCTTTAAATGCCCTCGTTAACCTCCCTAACATGACCTCTAAATGCCAAGGCACAATTCCATACTCTTGTATTGTATCTTCAGAATATTTTTCGATAGCATCATTCCATTTTCTTGGCATCACACCAAATGGGTCTTCTTCACTATAATGATCTATATCAATAAAATGCCGAGGTGCTTCACCATCAACTGCGTATCTCCGTTTATCAGGATCAACAGCATGTTCTGTAACGAATTCAATGTGTTTTTTATAGAAGACAATCATATCGGGAGGAAGTGTAAAAACCGATAACCTATTTATTTTTTTATGGGCATAAAAACCCCATGAGTATGAAGTTGAGTGACCAACAACAAAAAGAGTTGCCGCAACAACCATAATAACTAGCACCCGCCTCATTCTGCTGCTAAAGATAGAATTTCTTTTCTATCCATTTATGGAATATCACAATTCTAAGCATCTAACTACTAAATCCATTGTTAAACTAAATTTTACCATTATGAAAACTATCACACTAATTACTGCAAGCATGGCACTTGGCGCTGGTGTATTTTTTAATACTGTAGCAAGTAAAGCACCCGAAAACGGAAGCCTAAAAGGAATTATTACTGAACATGATGCCGGAGAAGCAATACCATTCGCTGCAATTTTTCTAGTTGATTCGTTGCATCAAACGATAAGCCTAACTTCAAATTTTGATGGCAAATTTGAGGTGCCAGATCTTAATCCTGGCACTTATTCAATTGCTGTCCGATTTATTGGTTTCGAAAACTACAGCAATAGCAACATCATTATTAAAACTGATAATGTAACATCATTATCTATTTCATTACGTCCCAAGTCTATTGAATTAGACCAACTCGAAATAGTTCAATACAATTTATCTGAAGACGCAGCTGAAGCAGAAGAATTGAGAATCGAATCAGGAATCAAAATTTACAGTAGTGATATGAAAAAAGCACCTAACCGTAACTCCAATAACATTACTCAAACAGCAACTTGGGGATACACTGTTGGCAATGCCTCATCTCCATCATACGGTTGGGATGACAAAGCAATGGCAAACGAATCATATAGCGAGAATTCCGAGAATGAATTTAAATATTCGATGAAAGACCCATTATCAACATTTTCGATTGATGTTGATGCTGCCTCTTATTCAAACGTAAGACGAATGATCAACCAAGGATATGCTCCGCAAAAAGATGCAGTTCGTGTGGAAGAAATGATTAATTATTTCTCTTATGATTATCCAGGTCCAAAAGGAAATAATCCATTTTCGATATCTACCGAAGTTTCTGATTGCCCATGGAATGAGCAACATCAACTTGTGCACATCGGTTTGCAAGGCAAAAAGATTAGTACCGACAATCTTCCTCCAAGCAATTTAGTATTTCTTATCGATGTATCGGGAAGCATGGGTAGCTATAATAAATTACCATTACTCAAAAAGAGTTTTGCATTATTGGTTGACCAATTACGTCCTGAAGACAGAGTAGCCATTGTTGTATATGCTGGCGCCGCTGGATGTGTATTAGAATCAACTTCAGGAAAAGAAAAAGGCAAAATATTAGGTGCTCTTGAAAAACTTCAATCTGGTGGTTCGACAGCTGGTGGAGCAGGAATAAATCTTGCATACAAAATCGCCTTAGACAACTTTTCCAAAGTTGGCAACAATAGAGTTATTCTAGCTACAGATGGCGACTTTAATGTTGGCGCAACTAGTGATAACGACATGGAGAAACTAATTGAAGAAAAACGCAAATCTGGTGTCTTTTTAACCGTCCTTGGTTTTGGAATGGGCAACTATAAAGACTCAAAAATGGAAACCATTGCAGATAAAGGAAACGGAAACTACGCATACATCGATAATATAATGGAAGCAAAAAAAGTATTCGTGAATGAGCTTGGTGCAACAATGTTTACCATTGCTAAAGATGTTAAAATTCAAGTGGAATTTAACCCTGCCAAGGTGTCTTACTACAAATTAATCGGTTATGAAAATAGAATGCTAGCTGCTGAAGATTTTAATGACGACACTAAAGATGCTGGAGAATTAGGAGCAGGACACACGGTTACTGCTCTTTATGAAATTGTACCAGTTAGTATTAAATCTAACATCGTACCAAGCATAGACCCTTTGAAGTATCAAAAAGTTGAAGAGGCTCATACTCTAACTGGCAGCGATGAACTATTAACCGTTAAATTTCGATACAAAGATCCTAATGGAACAAAAAGTAAATTAATTATAAAGGAACTCTATGACAAATCTGTAAAACTATATAATGCAAGCAACAACTTTAAGCACGCAGCCGCGGTAGCCGAGTTTGGCTTATTACTAAGAGATTCAAAATACAAATCGTCAAGTAACTACGCGCAAGTTATTAAGCTAGCTAAATCAGCAAAGGGTATAGATGAGTACGGATACCGAACGGAGTTTATACGTTTAGCCGAAACAATGGAGCTGTTAGCCGACCAATAACAAATTAGTTAGTTTATCAAACCGAGCTCGAGTAATTGAGTTCGGTTTTTGATCTGCATCATTCACCTATATTTTGTAATAAATATTTTTTTACGTAAAAAATGATAATATTAAATTGAGATTTCTTCGGATTCGTGCTTAGGATTCTTAATTGCGATGAATTACATCGAATTAAATGATGGAAGTAAAAGCTTACAAGGTATTCTAGATGCGAGGGTCGTTTTAATATTAGTATACCACCATCTTAATTTTCATTGGTTGCTTACTTTTTAAACTTCAAAATAGGTGACCTCCCTTTTCGGTACTGCTTTACCCCAACTGGATTACCTTTTCTGAGTTCTTTTTGTTCTTCTTCAGACAAGTTCACCACTTTTTTACAATCTTCAGAACAAGTCGCATCCATTTTTTTAGCACACTTTTCACATTGAATGAACAACAAATGACAACCTTTATGTGCGCAGTTAGTATGAGAATCACTTGGTCCACCGCACTGATGACACTGGGAAATTACATCGTCAGAAATTCGCTCTGCTCTGCGCTCATCAAATACGAAGTTTTTCCCTTTGAACTTATTCTCTATACCACCTTCGTTAACCTGACGAGCATATTCAATAATACCCCCTTCTAACTGAAATACTTTTTCAAAACCTTTATGTCTGAAATATGCACTAGCTTTTTCACACCGAATTCCCCCTGTGCAATACATTAACAAATTCTTACTCTCTTTGTATTCACTTAAATCTTTTTCTATTATCGGAAGTGACTCACGAAAAGTATCTACATCTGGTGTAATAGCTTTATCGAAATGCCCAATTTCACTTTCGTAATGATTGCGCATATCAACTAAAATCGTGTTTTCGTTTTCGATCATTTCGTTAAATTCGAGAGCATTTAAGTGCTTTCCTATTTGAGTTACGTCAAATGAGTGATCATTTAATCCATCTGCTAGGATTTTATCACGCACCTTTAGCTTTAATTTTAAAAAAGAATTATTGTCTTGCTCTCTAGCAATATTCAGTCGAATGTCTTTTAGAAAATCAATAGTATTCATCTGCAGTCGAAAAGCTTCTAACTTTTCTGCTGGCAAGGATATTTGACCATTAATACCTTCGGAAGCAACATATATTCTGCCACAGACATCTAGCTTATTCCATTCCTGGAAAAGCATATCACGAAATAATTGAGGGTTTCCAATTTTGGCGTACTGATAAAACGATAACGTTACACGTTCTTTTCCTGCTTTTGCTATTAAAGCCTTTCGTTCTTCAGCACTCAGTTTATTGTACAGTTGCATGCTATAACAATTTTTGAGATTCGAATATTTATTGCAAAATTAAACCATTACTACAATTTAATAATTGCAAACTGATAAAAAAATCAGTTTGGTAAATTAATTTCCTAAACACCCTTGAATTTTTACTTTACGATTTTTCCTATCTTCTGGCGAAGTAGAATTATCTGCCATTAAGTTTTTACACTCTCCTTCTGTCAGCTCATCCATTTCTGCCATTATTTTGTCCATTTCAGCATCATCTTCAGTTTCCATTAACCGATCGTCTAATGCCTTTTGTTTTTTAATACAATCACAAAATGTGACTTTAGACAGCACTTTTAATTCAGCTTTTTCAGTTTTCTCTTCTAGTTCATCATCTGTTAATACTTCTTCTGGCAATTCGGCTTCCTCAACTTTAGCAGAATCTGCCATCGCCTTTTCTTGTTCCACAGCTTCAGCCTGGTTGAGCTTTATTTTTATATCCCTATCAATTTCTTCTTCTGTTCTAACCTCCGAATTTTCTGATAGGTCCGAACAGCCAACCATACAAAAAAGAACCAATATAATCACCCCCCAATTTCTCCTCATCAATTTATTTGTTTTTTCAAATTTAATTGAATCTTTGAAAAAAGATAAAAGATGTGGAAAGAAACTAATAATCAATTATCCAAAAGCTTTGAGTTCAAAGATTTTTCAGAGGCATGGATATTTATGAATAGTGTTGCAATAATTGCTGAGAAAAAAAATCATCATCCAAACTGGTGTAATGTATATAATAAAGTGGACATTCGGTTAACAACTCATGACGCTGGGAATATAGTAACAGAAAAAGATAGAGATCTTGCGTATGAAATAGACCAGCTTTTAATAGGTTAGTTCTTGTAAAATGGTGTCCGAACCACCTTTGCTTTAAGCTGCTTATTTCTGACAGAAATGTAGATTTCAGTATCTGCTTTAGAAAAATCCTTATAAACATATCCCATACCTATAGCTTTTTTTAGAGATGGTGCCATTGTTCCTGATGTCACATTTCCAATTTTATTCCCAACAGCATCAACAATTTCATAGCCTTGACGAGGAATACCTTTGTCTATAAGCTCAAATCCAACAAGCTTTTTTGAAACACCTGCTTCTTTTTGCTTTTGAAGATTAGAAGCGTTCGTAAATTCTTTGGTAAATTTTGTTATCCACCCCAAACCTGCTTCCAATGGAGAGGTTGTATCGTTAATATCGTTCCCGTATAAACAAAAACCCATCTCTAAACGAAGTGTATCTCTTGCTGCCAAGCCGATTGGCTTAATATCGTTCTCAGCACCAGCAGCAAAAATTGCATCCCAAATTTTGTTGGCGTGCTCATTTTCAAAGTAAACTTCAAAACCACCAGCCCCTGTATAACCCGTTGCCGAAACTAAGACATTATCAATTCCACAAAAAGTTCCTTTTTCAAAAGTATAGTATTTCATTCCTTCTATATCCATTTCTGTCAACCCTTTAAGAACTTTAACCGCTTTTGGTCCTTGAACAGCAAGCAGTGATGTTTGGTCAGAAATATTATGCATTTCTACTTCTTTGGTATTAAATTTTTGAACCCAAGCCCAATCTTTATCAATATTCGAGGCATTAACAACTAACATATAGGTTAATTCATCTATTCTGTATACAAGCAAATCATCTACAATACCTCCAGAATCATTTGGAAAACAAGAATATTGAACTCCACCATCAACTAATTTAGATGCGTCATTAGAAGTAACCCTTTGAATTAGGTCAAGCGCATTTTTACCTTTAAGTATAAATTCGCCCATATGAGAAACGTCAAAAACACCAACTCCACTTCGCACCGCAATGTGCTCATCATTAATCCCAGAATACTGCACTGGCATGCTGTATCCAGCAAAAGGAACCATTTTTGCACCTAGAGCAATGTGTTTTTCTGATAATGCTACTTTTTTCATTTCAACAATTTTAAAACAAATATAACATTCAGATTTATTTTGAACAACCTTATTAATAGCTGTTTCATTCGGCTATATTTGCATAAAAATTAGGCATGCATACAGCTTCAATTCAAGTTCGATTTTCTGATTGTGATAGTTTCAAACATGTAAACAATGCCGTTTACTTAACATATGCGGAACAAGCGCGAATCAATTTTTTTGATGATATTCTTGGCAAAGCGATTGACTGGAAAGCTAAAGGATTAATATTGGCTAAAGCTGAAGCCAATTATATTTTGCCTATATTACTCCACGACAAGATTGAAGTTGATACAAAATGTATTAAAGTAGGCTCTAAAAGTGTTACGCTTCATTATTCAATTTGGAAATTGAATCAAGGAAATAGAATTGAAATGTGCAATGGCGAAACAGTTTTAGTGGGATTCGACTATATCACAAATCGGTCAATAGTAATAGAAGATAATTGGAAAAACCTGCTTTTGTCTTAACCGTGGATATGTTCCGCTGTCCCGTAGTTTTTAATCACTATTCCTTCAAATTTTAAAAAATCTTCCCAAATAGCATCTACATCACAAATTTCATCACCATATTGATGAGCATACTTTAAAAACATAGTGTAGTGGTTTGCTTCACTAATCATTAAGTCTCGATAGAACTTAGCTAATTCACTATCCTTTATATTATCAGATAACAACCTGAATCTTTCACAGCTACGCGCTTCTATCATTGCCGCAAACAACAATTTATGTACAAGTGTCTCTGCCCTATTAAATCCAGGCTTCTGAAAAAACTTAGCCAACTCATTTACATAATTATCCTTTCTCTCCCTCCCAAGTTCCCAACCGCGGTCAGTAATTTTTTGATGAACCATTCTAAAATGCTCCATTTCTTCAATCGCTAGAGCAGACATTGCTTTAACCAATTCAGAATTTTCAGGATATTTTGTAATAATTGAAATAGCATTTGAAGCTGCTTTTTGTTCACAAAAAGCATGATCAATAAGGATTTCTCGAATATTATCCTCCGCAACATTCGCCCATTTTGGATCAGTAAGTAATTGGAGTTTTAACATTTATCAGTCCAAATTAAGGTAGTTACCAAAGGTATAAATGAATTTAAAACTAGGTTCAAATGTCGGACAAATAAAAAAATATAAATATTCTTTTTATGATTAGGCAACCAATAATAAAACCAAACGTTTATGATAAAAATGTTATAGTTAGTTATATTTGTTATTTATTTGTAACAAAGAGACACTATTTTAATGAACAATTAATGTTAAGAAAGGCCCCTTTTACCCTCGTTGTTGCATTCTTTATTTGCTTTCAATCCTACAGCTCCCATATCACCGGTGGTTTTTTTGAATATGAATGTTTAGGTAATGATGAATACCTAATAACTCTTAATTTGTTTAGAGATTGCAGTGGAATTACAATGCCTAATTCTGTATTTGTAGATTTCACTAGTACTTGCGGGGGAAATTTAAGTGCTACACTGAACTTAGATCAATCATTGTTACCTGCAAGCATGCAGGTAACTGCAGATGGTGGAGGTCATATATCGCAAATTTGCACTCCGCAACTTTTACAAACAACTTGCTATGGAGGTTCAATACCTGGTAATGAACTATATATATATCAGGCTACAGTTACATTAAGTCCGCCGTGCAATACTTGGAATATGAGTTGGAGCACCTGCTGCAGAAACACAACAGTAAATGTACCAACCTCGAGTGGAGATGGTGTGTATTTAGAAGCCACTTTAAATAGCTTAACTGCTCCATGTAATTCTTCTCCATCATTTTTAACGCCATACCCTATTTATTATGCCTGTGCAAATCAACAATCTATAATTAATTATTCAATTGCAGAACCAGATAATGATAGCTTAGTCTACAGTTTAATTGGGGCTTATGAAGCTGCAGGATTAAATCTTACTTATGGTGGCGGATACTCTGGTGCCTCTCCTATACCTGGCATTGTTGTTGACCCTTTGACAGGAGAGATTACAGTTACACCAACAGCACTTGGAAATTTTATTATTGCATTACAAGTAGAAGAATACGATATATTAGGGAATTTGTTGGGTACCACTTTTATTGATGCGCAAATTGTGGTGCAGACATGTGCTAATAATGTACCAAACACACCGCTTGGCACTATTGAAAACTTTTCTGGTACAGGAGCTATACAGACCGGACCTAACTCTATTGATTTATGTCTTAATGATAATTTTTGTTTTGATGTAAGTTTTGCAGACGGGGACTTGGATGTTTTAACAATCATCTCCAATGTTGACTCTATTTTACCTGGAGCAACTTTAACTTTCGATAACTCTATTCCCGGATCTGCAACTGCAACTGTATGTTGGACAGCTACGCCTAATTTCCAAGGCAGTACCATCGTTATTTATGCTACAGATGAAAACTGTCCAGTTCCTGGAGTTGTTGCTATTAGTGTTGACGTTAATATTAATCTTGGTACTTATGCTGGAATTGATGGACTGCTCTGCGGTAATATGACACACCAAATGGTTGCAACGGGGGGTTCCATATTTAATTGGTCTGTTGTCTCTGGTGACCCAATAATTATCGGAACCAATTTTAGTGCAAATCCAAGTCAAATTCCAGTTGCAACGCCTAGTCAAACTACAACCTATGCTGTCGCAAGTAACCTAGGAGGAACTTGTTCAAATTTAGATACAGTTACTGTCGTTGTTCAACAAAACTTAGGAGATATTAATATTATTAGTACAACAGCAAATCCAGATTTAGTGTGTATGGGTGATACTTCACGCCTGGAGATTCTAACAGTGCAGCCGCCCCCTATTTGTGATGAATATGCCGTTAGTAATATTACTTTCTCACCAGAACCTGGCTCAGGAACTGCCGTTGCACTAAACGATGACCAAGTTAGTATTGCATTACCTATTGGCTTTTCTTTTGAATTCTTTTGTAACGTATATACTGATTTTTACATCTCCTCAAATGGATTTATTACTTTTAATGGTGGATCCGGAAGCGGTTGTTGCTCTGGAGATTTTATACCCAGTCCATTCGATCCAAACGATATTATTGCTTTGGCATGGGAAGATTTAGACCCATTCGGTTACGGCACAATTGAGTACTTTACGATTGGAGCCGCTCCAAATAGAATTTTAGTAGTTAATTTTATAGGAATTGCTCATTATCCTGGGCCTGGACCAAATAACGATGTCACTGTTCAAGCTTTACTATTTGAGACTTCAAATGCAATAGAAATTCACACTACTACTCAACCAGATGGTGGGGGAACTCATACAATGGGAATTGAAGATGCGACTGGGGTTAATGGATATGCCGCACCAGGTCGTAATAGTCAGGCATGGACAGCTACAAATGATGCATATCGATTCGAATCATTATCTAATCCACCAGATCCATACACATATTTATGGTCTCCCGCGGGAGGTCTTGATGATGATACATTATCAGCTCCTCTTGCCACTTTAAGTGGCTCAACCGAATTTGTCGTTACTGTTTTTGATGATAATATGTGCTGGGATAGCGATACAGTTGCCGTTACTGCTACTAATCCTTTTGGATAATTGATTATTAGTTTCTTTCCACA
>CAJQPE010000074.1 GCA_905480125.1 uncultured Flavobacteriales bacterium
ATACACAGACGAAGAAATTCGTCCTGCGATGTCTCGAATAGCAAAAGCAAGTGAGTTTTATGCGGTAATGCAATGGTTATTTCCATCACTCACTAAAGAGGAATTGAAAACCAAAGTAGACTCAATTGATTCCACCTATCAGTTCCAAAAGCAGTTTATGCATGTTGGTATTCGGAAAATTGTTGAAAAAACTTGTGATGGCTTATCTTCAGAAGGGTTTGAAAACGTTGACTCCTCAAGACCTTATCTATATATCGCAAATCATCGTGATATTTTCTTAGATTCAGGTTTGTTGCAAATTTTACTTTTCGAAAAAGAATTGGACACTACCCAAATCACGTTCGGAAGCAACCTAATGGAAGGGTTACTGGTAGACGTTGGTAAAGTAAATAAAATGTTTACTGTTTTTCGCGGGGGAACACGTCGAGAAATGTATGAAAACTCACTACGTTTATCGGCATATATTCGGAATGCAGTTACAAAACTCAAGGACTCTATTTGGATAGCTCAACGAGCTGGACGGACAAAAGACGGGCTTGACATAACACAATCTGGAGTGCTGAAAATGTTCGCGCAGAGTGGAAGCAAACATTTTGTTGCATGCTTTAAAGAATTAAATTTAGCTCCAATTGCTGTCTCATACGAATATGAACCTTGCGATTATTTTAAAGCCCAAGAACTGCATCTTCAGCAGTTAAATGGTAATTATAGCAAACAAGATGATGAAGACTTGGTAAGCATTATTAAGGGCGTAACAGACTATAAAGGAAGAATACATCTAGCGATTACAAAACCTATTGAAGAAATGGAGCTTATTGAAATCGATAAAAACCACACAACAAACAACGACAAAATAAAGGCACTGTGTAAATTAATTGACCAACGCATTTACTCTAATTATAAGCTTTGGCCTACAAGTTATATCGCGGCAGATATGTTGAAAGCATCTTTTGATAATGATGATAAATATACTAAGCAAGATCAAGAGAAATTTGAAAAAATAATGTCGCAACGTTTAGAAAAAATGATTGGAAATCAAGCAGAGCTAAAAAGGATTTATCTAGAAATATATGCAAATCCAATAACCGCAAATCAAAAATATTATCAACAAAAACTAGAACGTGTTGTTGGGTAACCTAATTCTAAACAAAACAAGAAAATGGTTTTTTCTTGGCCTAATCTCGGTGTCTTTTTCATTTGAATTGTTTGCGCAAAATAATTGGGAACTTCAGAAAGAAGAAAGCGGCTTTAAGGTTTTTACTCGCGTAAAACAGGGCAGTGAGTTTAAAGAATCGAAAGTAACCGGTAAGGTAAAAGTAAGTTTAACATCTTTAGTTTCGGTTTTTCAAGACGTAAACAGTTTTATCAATTTTATGCCAGATTGTGATGAGTCGAAATTGCTTAAAATGCAAGGAGATACGCTACAAATTTACTATATGTTTACAAATGCTCCATGGCCCGTAGATGATAGAGATGGAATATATCAATTTAATTATAGTTACAATCCAGACTCAAACTGTGTAATAATTGCCGTCAAGGCTGTACCAGAATATTCGGAAGCAAAGCAAGGAAATGTAAGAATAAAAGTTTCTGATGGACGCTGGAAGTTCACGGAATTAGCCGATGGCTATATAGACATTGAGTATACGCTATTTGCCAAGCCTGGAGGAAGCATTCCAGCTTGGTTGGCGAACTCAACCACGGTTGACATGCCATTAAAAACAGCGTTAGAAACGTTAAAACAAGCGCAATTAAATCGACACAAAGGCAAGAAGTATAATTTCATTAAATAAAACCTAATTTTGTAAAAATTTTCATATGAAAACTGTTGTGTATTTTATTTTGGTCCTAATAATAGGAATAACATCATGTAATAAGGATAATGAAACAGTAGAGTTTGCATTTAGTCATGATTACGAATTCACAATAACCGAAGACTCAATTAGTATCGATACTGTTTTAGCCGTTCCGTCTGCAGATATTAAATCGTCACTAAAGGAGCAATCTGAACAAAATAATTCATTATTGAGTTTGGTGAAAGAAGTTCAGCTGGTATCAATTAATATTGAAGCGATAGATCCAGCAAACCAAGAATTAAGCTTTATACAAGATGCAGATCTATTTTTAACATCAGGCACATTAGCTGAGCTAATGGTCGCGTCCAAGAACCCAGTGCCTATAAGCCAAGGTAATAGTATGGATTTTGATCTGGAACAAGGGGTAGATGTGCTGCAATACATGAAAAACACTAATTTTAAGTTTAGGGCGTCCTTTCATTTACGATATAAACTTCCGCAAGCAACTAAGTTTAAAATTACTGGCAACTTTACTGCTATTGCAGGAGTTGACAGGTAAATTCTTAAGGCTATTTAGGAGAAGTCGCCTTATTTCTAAAGAAACTACTCCTCTTCTTGATAAAATTCTTGTAATAATTTACGATAAGCAGAAAATAGTTTTGATTTAGAGACGAATCCGACATACCTGCTTTCTTCCAAAACAGGTAAATTCCATAATCCTGATTCTTCAAATTTTTTCATAACAGTATCCATATTGTCATTTACGGTAATGTGCTCCCCGACGCCAATCATTAGGTCGTGTACAGAGGTCGAGTTGTATAAATCTTGTTTGAACATAATTTGGCGGATGTCGTTTAATTGAACAACACCAATAAACAATTTTTCTTCATTAATCACAGGAAATAAATTTCGCTTAGATCGAGAAACAACTTTTACTAACTCACCCAAAGACATTTCTGGAAATACAGTTTCAAAATCGGTTTCAATTTCGTTTTTCAGTCTCATCAAGGTAAGTACAGCTTTGTCTTTATGGTGCGTAATAAGCTCTCCACGACTTGCTAACTGCATAGTATAAACGGAATGTGGCATTATTATTTTAACAGTTAAATAAGCCAAAGAGGCCGTAATCATTAACGGAATAAACAAGCTATATCCTCCTGCAATTTCAGCAATAAGGAATATCGCAGTTAGGGGAGCATGAAGAATTCCAGCCATTAATCCAGCCATGGCAACAAGCGTGAAATTACTTTCAGATAAAGTCGAAATTTTATAAAAATTGATGCTTCTTGAGAAAATAAAACCTAACAAACTTCCCATAAAAAGAGTTGGTGCGAAAATCCCGCCAACACCCCCTGCTCCAAAGGTTATGGTGGTTGCTAAAACCTTAAAAACAACAACCAATAGCAAGAAACCAATGAGGTAATAAAAATTAGATTTATGCTCATCAAACAAGCTGTCAGCTAGCACAAGGCTTTCTTTTCCTTCAATCAATTGGTTTACAGTTTGAAACCCCTCGCCATACAATGGCGGCAGAAAAAACAGCAATATTCCAAGAGCCACACCTCCAATAACCAGACGGTTCTTTTTAGATGCAATTTTTCCAAATAACTCGGAGACAAAAAAATAGGATTTAGAAAAGTAAATTGAAAACAAACCACAAACGATTCCCAGTAAACCATAAAATGGCAAATCAGAGGCTTCATAAAGCTCTGTAACAGGAAAATGGAAAATGATTTCATCACCAAAAAACAAGCGAGAAGTAATCGTAGCAGCAACTGACGCCATTAACAATGGAATCATTGAAGCAAGCGTTAGGTCAATCATAATTACTTCAATTGCGAATACAATTGCCGCAACAGGAGCTTTAAAAATAGCCGCTAGAGCGCCAGAGCAAGCGCAGGCGATCAGCAATGTTTTAGTTTTATAATTTACCTTAAACATGCGCCCAATATTGGAGCCAATTGCGGCACTCGTTCCTACAGTTGGTCCTTCCAGCCCAACCGAACCACCAAAACCAACAGTTAAGGCACTTGCAATAATTGAATTCACAATCGAAAGTCGTTTGATTATACCATTTTTTTTGGAAATGGCATATAGTGTGTTAGGAATTCCATGACCTACAGGTTTATTAAAGAAAAACTTTTTCGTTACCCAGTAGGTAAGGGTAAGACCTATAAGTGGATAAACAAAATACGAGTATGTTCTGTAATCATCAACAAATCCGAAAGTAAGCAAGTACTGAATAAAGTGCACGCTATTTTTTATTGCCGCACCTGCAATTCCTGAAAGCAAACCTACAAGCACCGCGAGAAGAATAACAAAGTACCTATAAGGAAGGTATTTGCTTCTTAAAATCTGTGCTTGTCTAGCGAAATCAGCACTGCTCATTATTGCGAGCTACACATTTTTGGTTTGCAATTCAATTTGTAATTCATCTAACTGTTCCGAGGAAATCGGAGAAG
>CAJQPE010000075.1 GCA_905480125.1 uncultured Flavobacteriales bacterium
GTAAATATTTTCACATTAGTAGAATTTTTAAATGGATTTGGATGCACAGCAAATTTTGGAATCTTTATTTTCTTCTTTTTGGCATTTACTGTTTTGCATTTTTGATCTATGCAGGCTCCGGAGTTAGAAATTGCATTTGTAGTCAAACAGACATTGTATAATCCACTTGCACTAAAAGTATGCGAGGGGTTTTGCAATGTAGAAGTATTATTTGCAGACCCACTTAATGGGTCTCCAAAATCCCAATACCAATCTATAATAGTTCCGGTTGACGTTGAATTATCATTAAAGTTTCTTGTTAATGAGCCTAAAGCACCTAAATGATTAAAGTTGGCGTTTACATTGCAAGGTTCAAAAGATGGGCATAAAACATGTACATCATCGCAAAATGTAGAATAACAAGTGTCTCCATTAACAACGTTACAAACTGTTAAGCAGGCAGTGTAAAGACCTGGCCCACTATATATATGTTGTGGATTTTGAACAACCGAAGAATTTGAAGTTCCACTGGCTAAGTCGCCAAAATCCCAATCCCAAGAAACAATAGTGCCAGATCCGGTAGAAATATCGCTAAAATTAACTGTACATTGGTTCACGTCATATGTGAATTCTGCTTCTGCAGCGCAACAAGCTGTAAACTCTATATCATCGATTCCAAAATCATTAGCCCCCGGAAAGGGAAAGGGAAAGCCACCAATAAAACCAGACCCAGTTTGCGAAATTTCGATATCAACCAAACCTGTTGAGGATGCAACCCACTGAGTACTATATTTAACCCAATCATCGTAATTGGTTGATGCAGTTGCTACAGAAGCTATTGTGGTACCATCTATCAAAAAACTTAAATCTTGATAATTCAATGCGCCAACCCCGCCAGTTATTGCTCGCACAGCCCAAAATGAAAAAGTATATGTTTCTCCAGCAATAACAGGCACATTAGATTGGACCCAAATAGTGGAGCTTAAGGAAACAGCATTTTCTCCATCAACAATTAAGTAACTTCCCAAAGCATTTCCAATTGTGTGATCAAAAATATCATTACCCCATGGGGCACTAGAGCACTTTGCAGAAGGCTTATTTCCAACACAGTAGCTAGAATTGGCGCAAGCACAATTATTTGCCAAGGAGGAATAAAACCCTGTATTACCAGCACTAAAATTACAATTGGTAACCAAATTACAAGTTGGAATATCTGTAGCTAATGTAAAATAATTAGGTTCATTTGGGTCTAAGGTTGCAACAACACCATCACTCATAATCATACTATAGGCCGCAGGTATTATTGAACTTACTAAACTATTGCCTTCGTTTAGCCATTCATCAATAGGGGAGCCCGTAGATCTCAATGACGCAACATGATTAGCATATTGATAAAAATCTGAATTACAATTGTCATTTAAATTACTATACCAAGATAATGCAACATTACATGTAAAAGGATAAGGAGTAATCCCATGCCATGGTGAATAATATTCGTCAAGCGACCAATATTCACAATCCGACACTCTTAAAATTGATGATTCTAAATTAGTGCTAAGTGAATTTGGATTATCAAAATAATAGCGTGCAGTAAGAGCCGTATAAGCTCTTGGATCGTTATAGGACATTGCTGCGGGCAATACTATATTGTTTATTCTTATAGGCCGATATTTATTAGCACCACTTTCTAATCCAACCGGAAAATCAAAAAATTCATAAAGCGTTCTCTTTCCAAAATGCCTAAACGGCCCTTTAACGTAGCTATTATTATTTGCATTAAAAACATTGCCTCCTTCTTTTATTCCCAACATATGATTGGCTGGATCTATTATAGGATATGTAAAATGACCCTCAACAAAATTTATCTCCTTATCAACAATGTATAGTCCATTAATATCTACACCACTTGGGTTGTCAATTTCAAGATTGGGTAACATTCCTTTGAATTCTCTTAAATTGGTTGGTGTTCTATACATAGCTTGTTTTATTGTTCCAGAAAAGCGAAAAATACCTGCCCCAACTGGATCGCCAGTTGTGCTATAAGCAAAATAATTGTTGTGCTGCAAGTCGCCTTCTAGATTAACTACTCCAGATTTAAACTTCATTCTCCTATCATTTCTAGTTTCTAAAGTACTTTTAACGGTAAGGCTTCCTAATACTTCAAAACCACAATTCTGTCGAGGATTAATAACTAAATTATCAATTACTAATGGAGTTGCTAAACTAACTCGACAGTCAAATGATGGGTCAGGATATGCTGAAGCTGAAACCATAGCTAAAATTAAAGTTGCAGAAGTAGCATCCACTATAGAATTATTCGTGGAGGTAATTTTAAACTCACGCTTCACCGAAATAGCACCATTAATTAACATTGTAGAGTTAGGATTTGGTTTATCAATTACTATTCTTCCTATTAATCCTGAAAATAGTGCGGGATATCCATTTGGTGCATCAATATTTTCAATAAACTGATCACCTTCTCCAACAAACATTAAACCTCCATCCTGCATTGTTACGCTATTTGTTACATTTTTTATTATACAATCTCCTTTTAGCTTAAAAAGGCCTGTTCTAAAAAATATTCCAGTAGAAGGGTGACCACCAAGAGTTGTTAAACCATTTATTATAACATCTCCTGTATTTAAAACAAAAGTTGCATATTGACCAGAGGCTGCCCCTTTGGTAACTTGAACGTTATGTAACTCCCATGGATTTGAGGTTCCGGTATTTACAACAATATTGTGCAGCCCTCCATAAAAATTAAACTCTCCATTGTTGTGCTGAAAATTATTTCCAGTTTGCAGAGTAACATCCCCCCGAATTCCCATGTAATAAGATGAAGGGGCGATAATAGTTGCCGTAGAGCTTAACACATTTAAATCATCTCTAATAATAAAGATATTGTTTATCGAAATAGTACCATTATATGCTGATCCTATTTCAAATCGCAATACCTCAGTTAGCGCATTAACCTCACAATTTCCAGCAAGTGGATCGTTAAAATGTACTACATGATTGTTAATATTATTTGGATGTGTTGCAGGTATTATTGTTAGCCCCCCAATTGAAGGGTTTACTGTACTCCAATTTCCTGCAGTTGTCCAGTTATTGTTTAAAGTTGCATTAGTCCAATAGAAATCGATAATTTGGGCGTTCAATGAGGTCGCTAATCCCATATAGCATAACGTGATTAATATATAAGCTACTTTTTTCATTTTAATTTGTTTTATGTTGTCTTGGTATTTTATCACATCTATAAACGCAAATACATTTGGAAAAGTGACAACACAAATAAACCGCTCAAATTCCAATTTTGTGCAGCCTTAAATAGGTTTTGCGACGAATGCCCTGCATTTTTGCGACTAATATACGGGGGATTATAAATATCTTAGCTCTTTTTTTAAGACAAACAAATTACAGATTCAATTTAGAAAATTGTGTGCTGAGTTTTTTCAACTTTTCTTGATAGGTAACTCCAATGGGAATGGTTTTGTCCAATATGTTTAGCTTTTCTTTACCGATAGAATCTATTTTGTTAACATTCACCATGTAGGACCTATGAACCCTAACAATGTTAGAGTTTTTAAGCTTCTGTTCAATGTTTTTCATAGTTGATCGGCATAAAAAAACTTTTTTAATGGTATGTATTTCAATATAATCTTTATGTGCCTGAATATATAAAATGTTATTCTGGTCAATTCTTGTTTTTGTTTTATCCGCTTCAATTGTTAAGTATGATTTTTTTCCTAAATTTTTAAGTATTCGTTGAACTATCGCATGCTGTATATGCTTGTTATAAGCAATAATATTGACCTTAAAAGCTAGGTAGATGACTCCTACAATAAATAAGCCGATAGAAATAATAAACCACCATGTTTTATAGAAAGGGGGGTGTAAAATAAATTGTGTGATTATTGGCGATGTCCATTCACCTTGTGGAAGCTTTCTAGCTGAAATTTCTAGACTAACTTCTCCGCTTTCTGGCAATGAATGCAGAGAAATGGTGTGGTTTTTTGTATAATGCCATATTTCCGACAATCCATTAAACCTGTATTTGTATTGAATTTCCCCCAAAGATTTATAATTCAATCCCAAGAAATGGACGTCTAACTTTTTATTTCCTGGATATAAGTCAATGGTTTGGTTAAAATCAATTTTTTTTCCATTAAGCTCAACATTTAGCATTCTTAAGGAGATTTCTGAAGTATCTGCTTTGAATGTTGCAAGGTCTATAATTGAAAGTCCCTTTTTTGTACCGATGTAAATTTTATTTCTAATACTCTTTATATCTGTTATTTCATTAGAAATTAGACCATTACTCATTGAGAAATATTCAACATCGAAATAGTTGTTGGCATTTAACATATGTAGTCCCTGATTAGTTGCAACCCATATATTATCCTTTTCATCAACATGAAGGCATGTTAAATCATTAGTGATTAGCCCATTTTCAGCATTAATATTTATAAGATCATTATCTCCTTTGCGTATTAAAATGCCCGCCCCTCTAGTGGCAACTATAAGCTCTTTTTTACTATTGAATTCAATTTCAACTATTCGTTTTTTAAATAAAGAATCTTCATTAGCCATATCATAGCTAACACCATTATTTTGCCTAATTAAACCATCTCTTGTTCCTATCCAAAAAGAATTTTCATTAATAATTTCTACATCTTCAATTATGGTGTTTTTTGCGTTTAAAGAGATTTCTGAAAATTCATCATTTTTATATTTTATGCCGTAGCTTTTAGTGAAAATATAAATGATTTTATTTAGTGATATTATAGACGCTAATCCGGATTTAACAAGGTTTGGATAAATAAAATCATCACAGAAATTATATAGCTTTTTATTTCGGTGCAGTAAATCACATTTATCTTTTACTAAGTTGAAGTTATTGCTGTTAATATTTTGTTTGTTATTAATTAATAAATTAATAGGGTTCGACAACTTCGAACTTTCAAAAAATTGCATAGAGTCTCCATAACTTATCGCCAAACTGCTGTTATATATGTTAAGCTCGTTTATGTAATTGTTGATTAGCCCATGACTTTTGTCAAATGAAATAATATTAAAACTTGGAGTGTAGAAAACCCCTTCCTGGGTTGTTGTAATCCAATAGCCCCCTTCTAGGTCTTTTAAACAGCTAGATATTGTAAGGGTTTTGAGAACATGTTGTTTTTTAATAAACTCCTCATTTTTTATTTTGTAAATGTATAGGCCCGAATTCTCTGTTCCAACAAAAATATCTCCATCATTAGACCGGTCAAAACTCGTAATTCTATTATCAAAAAATATCTGGTTGCTTATTGTTGAGCTATTTATATTGTAAATTACAATTGACTTTGGCGTATTAAAACATAACAATGAATCAGCGTGCAAATATGCTTTAGTTCTAATTAAATTAAAGTGCTGTGTTGATTTTAAGATGGTCGAATCTTTGAAAAAATAATTAAGTACATCATTTGATGTTTGATTATCGCATTTATAAGTAATATAATTATCCTCAATATTTGCAATGGTTATATTATATGGGGTACTCTCATTATTTATTTTTTTTAGAATACCCTCTTTAGATATGGTAATAAGACCATTGCCAAGAGATCCGAAATGCACATTTTCATGATTATCGATAAATATAGAGTTGCTATATTTATATTTTGGAAGATTCTCTGTCAAGAGATCATTGTATGCATATTCTATAAAATTATTTTTTTCGAAATAACACAACGCCCCACCTATAGATAAAATCCAAATTCTGCCTTTAGCGTCTTTTATAATTTCAAAATTCACATTATCTATCAAGCCATCTTTAGTTGTGTAATTTATAAAATCATAACCGTTAAATTTTGAAACTCCTCTATCTGTCGTGAACCACATATATCCCTCTGAATCTTGAACAACACCATATACTTCAGAACTAGGCAATCCATTTTCTACATTATAATTTATTAATGAGTACTTAGCTTTAAGGTATAAATTCTTCGAAGGAATTTCTTGAGCATCAACTTTGCGTATCAATAAGCAAAATAGAATATGTAGAATTAGGATGATGCGTTTATTCATCTTTACTGAAAATTTCAGCTAAAGCAATATGATATTCTGGGAATTCAGGCAAGTTATTGTGCTTCCCTTCTTCTATTGTATATAACTTTATACCTAGATTCTGCTGGATGAGTTCTTCAGCATGATGATAACCAATAAGTTGGTCGTCTGTTCCGTGAAAAATATAAATTGGACAATCTACATCATTAACTATTTTGAAGGTCGACAGCTTGTATTTCATCAATTTGGTAATAAGCTTTGGGTAAATCTCTCCGCCTAAACGATTCAACGATGTATAAGGAGTCTCTAATACTAGTGCAATTGGATTATTCTCTTTTGCCAAGTAAGCTGCAATTCCAGATCCCAACGATCTGCCATAAACTCTAATTTTGCCTTCTCCGTATTCATCTACCGTTTTGTCATAAACATGTTGGGCATCTTTCAAAAGTTGTTTTTCAGAACTAATTCTACCACTGCTTTTACCATAGCCACGATAATCAAATACAATAACGTCTTGGTTCAATCTTGTGAAGTCTAAGCCAACGTATCCCCAAGATGCCAAACTACCAGCATTTCCATGGAAGTAAATTACAACCCCTTCTGGATTATCAACTTTAAAATGAACAGCATTTAATGTTGCTCCAGCAACCGCATAATTTCTTTCAGACCAATTACCACCAAATTCGTATTTGAAATTAAGAGGGGTTTTTTCCGGAACAAAAATCAATTTTTCCTGAAACATATATGCTGCACCCAAAACAAGCACAAAAAACAAAACTGATATAATCATTACCCAAACTAGCACTTTTTTCAATTATTATAATTTTTCAAATTCCTCTCTAATATAATGAGAGATGTCGTCTGTTTTAACCCGAAGCGAAATTTAACGTTTTTTCATAAAAGAACTCGCCAATCAGTTTGAGAAAAAATATCCAAAATTGGGCTATTCAACCCCAAACTAATTAACACGAATAACTCGAAAACAACTAATACTCTCATTCCAAAACCCCATCACATTTACTGTTCTTAACAAACTTACTCATTTCAACCTCAGCGTAAACGAAATGCTCGTATATTTAGCAAAAACGGAATATATGGCATCTGCATTTGGACATGCACTAGCAGCTTTTACAATTGGCAAAACAATGCCTTTTAGAAAGCAAACTTGGAAATTTTGGCTTGCTGGTATTATTTGCTCTATTTTGCCAGACGCTGACGTTCTCTCGTTTCATTTTGGCATAGCATATCTTGACATTTGGGGTCATCGTGGAATGACACATTCTATCTTTTTTGCAGTTATTACTGCGGCATTATTCACATTACTATTCTTTAAAAAAGATAATAATAAACTACTTATTTTCCTTTATCTGTTTCTTGCAACCGTTTCGCATAGTGTGTTAGACGCAATGACAACAGGTGGTGAGGGAGTTGCTTTCTTTTCCCCTTTCGAAAACAGTAGATACTTTTTCCCTTGGAGAGGAATTAGAGTTTCACCAATAGAAGCTTCTAGGTTCTTTAGTGAATGGGGATTAAGGGTAATTAAAAGTGAATTGATTTGGATAGGAATACCATCTATAGTTTTGCTGTCCTTTTCTCATGTGCTAAAAACATTTTTAACTAAAACCCCAACTAGCGGCGAGGAGAAGTAATTAATAGCTATTGATAGATTGCATACCTTTGCCTTATCGAAAATCTACGTCCATTATCAGATTGGTTGCCCATTACGCTTAAGGAAGCGAAGAAAAAAGGGTGGGAAGAATTAGACGTTGTTCTGATTTCAGGAGATGCATACGTTGACCATCCAGCTTTCGGCACGGCCGTAGTAGGCCGAATTATAGAAAGCGAAGGGTTCAAAATTGGTATTATACCCCAGCCCAATTGGAAAGATGATTTACACGAATTCAAGAAATTCGGTAAACCAAAGTATTTCTTTGGTATTACATCGGGTTGTATGGATACTATGGTAAATCATTATACCGCTTCTAAACGAAAACGATCTACTGATGCATATACCCCTGGCGGTGAATCTGGTTTTCGACCTGATTATGCTGTTTCGACCTATTCTAAAATATTAAAAAAGCTATATCCTGAAGTTCCTATTGTTATAGGCGGGATTGAGGCTTCTTTAAGACGTGTTACTCATTACGACTATTGGTCGGACAAATTAATGCCTTCAATTTTGGAATCAAGCCAGGCCGATTTATTAGTTTATGGGATGGGTGAGCAGCCTTTAAGAGAAATTTTACAATTATTGAAACGTGGTGTACCGTTTCATCAATTAACTATGGTTAAGCAGACCTCTTATCAGCGTGCAATAGACAATGGTGTGCCAAAAAACAAAAAGTGGGCAGATGTTGACTTAAACAGTCACGAAATTTGCCTAAAAGATAAAAAAGCCTTTGCCGCAAATTTTAAGCATGTTGAGCAAGAATCTAACAAAACATTTGCCGACAGAATTGTACAGAAAGTAGGCGATAAAAATACAGTTATCAACCCTCCATTTCCCACGATGACGGAAGGTGAAATTGATAATTCATTCGACTTGCCTTATACACGATTACCGCATCCAAAGTATAAAAATAGAGGGCCTATTCCTGCATATGAGATGATTAAGTTCTCTGTAAACATGCATCGTGGATGTTTTGGTGGTTGCAGCTTTTGCACAATATCTGCACACCAGGGTAAGTTCATTGCTAGCCGATCTCAAAAATCAATTTTAAAAGAGGTCGACCAAGTAACCGAAATGCCTGATTTTAAAGGCTATATTTCTGATTTAGGTGGTCCATCCGCTAACACATTTGTCACATATCGCCATGTCCTTACCTTTCATTTTGTACATGTTAGC
>CAJQPE010000076.1 GCA_905480125.1 uncultured Flavobacteriales bacterium
CGACCCTTATTACTCCTAATGCTTTGAACATTATCTTGCCGAAAGCTTCCGATACTCCTCAACAAAATTTACCAACAACTGTTGAAATTCAGGCCGATGGTATTTATGCTTTAGATGGCAATGTTATTACTATTAGCCAGTTAGAATCTTCATTAATTTCCGCATTAAGCAATAAAGCGAAACCTGGGATCGTTTTAAAAGCTGACAAAGATGTTGTTTTGGACTTTATAGTTCCTGTAATGGAAATTGCTAATCGAAATAAATTTAGTTTAGTACTAGCAACCGATTCTAAAAAATAATTAATGTCTTATACCCCAGAGCAAAAAACGGGAGCAATTGGAACAGTAGTCTTTCACGCTTTAGTTTTACTCCTTTTTTTAATATTTGGGCTTACGCACATTGTGCCAGAACCGTTAACTGGCATTCCAATTAGCTTTGGAAATAGTATAGATGGCGTTGGTGAACATAAACCACAAGAAAGCACTGCTCCCATAAAAAGCAATCAAAAAACTGAAGAAATCGCAGACAAAACTCCTGTTGACGCTTCTAAGCCCAACGAAAAAGTACTGACGCAAGAAGTTGTTGAAGCAATTCATGTGCCAACAGCTGAAGAAATTGCTGAGAAGAAAAGGAAAGAAGAACAGACTGAAAAAATACGTAAAGAAGCTGAAGCTAAAGCAATTGCAGATGCCAGAGCAGATGTATTTAAACAGGCCCAAGGAAATGGAGATTCTCAAGGAGCTTCAGACCAAGGGACCCCAGAAGGTAACACGGGCTTGAACTCAGGAACACCTGGAAACGGAGATGACGGTAATGTTCGGCATAATTTCACAGACAGAAGTCTCCTTTCTACGCCCAAAATCATTGATAAATCTCAGGATGAAGGTAAAGTTGTAGTAGACATCATTGTCGATAAAAATGGAAATGTTATTAAGGCTACCCCTGGAGCTAAAGGATCCGACACTAATAGTACTAACCTATTTAATAAATCAAAAAAAGCCGCTTTAAAAACTAAATTCAGTCCAAACCCCAATGCCCCTGCAGAACAATACGGAACACTAACCTTCGTGTATATTTTAGAATAAAATTAAATGAATTATCAGGAAACTCTGGACTATTTGTATAGTCAGCTCCCGATGTATCAAAGGATTGGAAAAGCAGCTTACAAAGCTAATCTATCGAGTACAATTACTCTTTGCAAAGTTCTTGGAAATCCAGAAAAAAACTTCAAATCTGTTCATATAGCAGGCACGAACGGGAAGGGGTCGACATCCCACATGATTGCAGCAATTCTATATGAGGCTGGTTACAAAGTTGGTCTTTACACCTCTCCGCACCTTGTCGATTTTAGAGAAAGAATAAAAATTAATGGCGCAATGATTCCCGAAAAAAACGTGGTTGATTTCATCGAATCATACAAAAAGCAATTTCAAAATATGGGGCTTTCGTTTTTTGAAATGACTGTAGGAATGGCTTTTGATTATTTCTCAAAAGAACAAGTAGATATTGCAATAATCGAAACTGGTCTTGGCGGCAGACTAGATTCAACCAACGTTATTATACCCGAATTATCAATCATCACAAATATTAGTCTCGACCATACACATTTATTGGGAAACACGCTTGTAAAAATTGCAAGAGAAAAGGCTGGTATAATAAAAAAATCTATCCCTGTTGTTATAGGTGAAACTCAAAAAGCAACTAAGGTCGTATTTATTGAAAAAGCGAATAAGCTCAGCGCTCCAATTCTATTTGCAGACTCACAGCCAGTATCTCGATTATCTATACGCCAGAATACATCCTACCAGAAAAAAAACGAACAAACTACGCTTATCTCGATTGATCAATTGATAAAAATGGGATGGGCTGTAAGTGAAGATGCAATCAAACGTGGGCTATCTAACGTCATTGAAAAAACAGGTCTTCAAGGCCGCTGGCAAACTTTACAAAATAACCCAACTGTAATTTGTGATACTGGACATAATGATGCAGGAATTAAATTAATTCTAGAAGAAATTGAGAAAATAAATTACAAACAACTTCATATCGTACTTGGAATGGTCAATGATAAAAATATAAGTCAAATTTTATCATTACTTCCAAGAGATGCGGAGTACTATTTTTGCAAAGCCAATATACCAAGAGCATTAAACGAAATCGAACTGCATAATGCTGCTTCACAAGTTGGAATTAATGGCACTAAATTCTCTAATGTTTTTTCTGCTATAACTGCAGCAAATAATCAAGCAGATTTAGAAGATTTAATTTTTATTGGAGGCAGCGCATTCGTTGTTGGAGAGGCACTTCAAAATAATAAAGAATTGTTTGGAGGTGGTATCAAATAATATATATTTGCACTCCAAATTTAGGGCGATTAGCTCAGTTGGTTCAGAGCACCTCGTTTACACCGAGGGGGTCGGGAGTTCGAATCTCTCATCGCCCACGAAAAGCCTCATAAAAATATGAGGCTTTTTTATTACTCATCATATAGTAAATGAACGATTATATTTGTGGAGAAATTTAAACTCCCATGAATTAATTTCTTATGCTAAAGGGCTATTAACTCAGTTGGTTTAGAGTGTTACCTTGACAGGGTAGAAGTCACTGGTTCGAATCCAGTATAGCCCACAAAAAAAACTTGCTCAACTGAGTGTGTTTTTTTATTTGATAATTATTTTTTCCCAACTCTTCCATCATCATATATATAAAAGAGAGGTTGAGTTTTTGACCTTTAATACGTTTTTATTATGCTATTAGCCCAAAGCAAAAATGCATTAAGCTTCTCGATTCAGTAGAATTCTTTTTATATTGCTCAAAATTTGGACCTATGAATTATACAAAGCAATCACTTTACAAACTGTTAACTAGTCTAATTATTGTATTCGGACTATCGCTCACTATTAATAAAGTTTCTGCCATTTCGTTGGAAAATCATCTGCAACAGATAATTAAATACGTTGCAGTCGATTACACTGATCACATTCAGCACGAAGAACATAAACATGAAGAAAACCAAGAAGCGCACTCTCACGGAGAAGAATTAGGTCATAACGAACCTAGTGAAACGCCCACAGAAAAGCACAGTGGAGAGCACCATGGCCCTGATACCTCCCCCCTGTTTTTTATTATTATCGCTCTTTTCATTGGCGCCTTTACTCGTCACTTCCTTAAAGCTATTCCTGTTCCTTTTACTGCTCTTTTATTAATAATTGGAATTGTTCTCGGCGTTTTTACACGATTTGGTTATTTCGAAACGTGGTTTGGTGCTGATGTTAGTTTTATTGCCGATTCGTTCCATTGGGCCGCTCACATTGATCCACACATGCTGTTCTTTGTCTTTTTACCTGTATTAATTTTTGAAGCTGCCTTTGCTATGGATTTGCATACCTTCAAAAAATCCGCTGCTAACTCCGTTATTCTTGCCGTTCCAGGAATTATAGTTGCGCTATTGTTAACCGGTTTGCTCGTTTACGCTCTCGACTATTATGATCTAGGTCTTGAAGGTTGGGGAAATTGGAGTTTGGCTTTCATGTTTGGCTCTGTAATTAGTGCAACTGACCCGGTTGCTGTTGTTGCTTTATTAAAAGATCTTGGGGCAAGTAAAAAACTAGGTACCTTAATTGAAGGGGAATCGCTACTTAATGACGGAACTGCCATAGTATTATTTATGGTATTCTTCCTAGGCCTATCTATCGCCCCAGACGAACAAATTGCGACTAATGGATTTGTCGAATTTCTTAGAGTCGCCTTTGGCGGCATAGCAATTGGGGCTATTGTTGGAATTATCATATTGAAATGGATAAAGAAAGTATTTAACGATGCAATGGTTGAAATTTCCCTTGTTGTTGCTGCGGCATACATAACATTCTATATAGCTGAACATTTCTTGGCCGTTTCTGGTGTGCTGGCACTTGTTGCATTAGGTTTGATATTAGGTGGCCTAGGGCGGTCTAGTATTTCTCCTCAGGTGGAGCACTTTATGCATGAGTTCTGGGAACTTGCCGGATTTGTTGCTAACTGCTTAATTTTCTTAATTGTTGGATTTGTAATTGCAGAGAGAACCGAATTTACACGTAACGATTTTGCTATGCTAGGAATAATTTATGTTGGAATTCACATAGTACGGGCAATTGTAATCGCAATGCACTATCCATTTATGAAAAACACAGGGTATGGTCTTCCTATCAAAGACGCTATTGTTGTATGGTACGGTGCATTGAGAGGTGCCATTGGCCTTGCACTAGCACTTATAGTTATGGGCATTGATGCAACCATTATGTCAGACACTTTAAATAATTTAAACGAAACAGATACATATACGCCAGAACTTGCAGAAACCATTAAAAATCAATTCTTATTCCTCATTGCTGGCACAGTTACATTAACACTTTTGGTTAATGCCACAACAATTAAATTTTTGGTAGAATATTTAGGCTTGCTTGATGTCGCTCCTGCAAAGCAGCAGATGATATACAACGCTAACCAAAATCTTAAGGAAAGTGTAGAAATGCAAATGGGATCGATTCAATCTGACAGATACCTAAAAAAAGCAGACTGGGAAAAAGTATCAGACTATATACCAAGTATTTCAGAAATCAGTGATGATGTTAAAAACGCAAAGCTTGAAACTATTTCAGAAACAAGAAGAAGACTTCTTGAAAAAGAAAAAAGTAGTTATTGGCGACAGTTTAAAGATGGCCTTCTAGGAGGAGAAGCGGTTGAAGGTTTAAGTAATGGAATTAATGACTTACTTGATGCAGGTGGGAACAGGGCTCTTTCAGATAGAGATGATTTAGAAGAATCATGGGAAGCCCCGAAATGGATGCAGAAAATTGCAAAAACACCGGGTTTAAAAAGCTGGGGAGAAAGTATGCTTTTAAATAGATTATCAAAAAGTTATGATTCGGCCGTAGGATTCATTACTGCCCAAAATGATTGTGGTGCTCTTCTCGAAAGTATTGGTAAAGGAAGTGAGGTTCCAACTGAAGAAATTGCAGCTATTGAAGAAGAAATTAACGAAAATAGGATTCATGGGCAAGCTTTCGTTAGAAACCTGAGAAAGAATTACCCGGACATTTACGTTGCTATTTCAACACAGCAAGCCATTAGAAATCTTCTGAATTATGAAAAGTCATCTATTGATGGCCTGAAGAAAAAAGGAAGAATCGATGATGGAGAGGCTGATAAAATGCTTAATGATCTAAAAGAACGATCAAAAAGACTTATCGAATCTCCACCTAAAATTGAGCATACAGAGCCAAAGAAAAAAAAGAAAAACCCCATAGAAGAATAGGGATCCCAATAAACAAAAAGACTGCTAATTAGTTGTCTTTTTGTTTAAATACCTTTTTTATTATAAAATCCGTTGCACCAATCTTTTCCAGAACAAATTGAAGAGAGTATTGACTTGTTTCAGAACAAAATAATTCGTCATTCAACAATCTCTTTGCGTACTTTTTAAAGTCCGTAAAGTTAGCAACACTTTTTCCTCCACCTGCATCTTCCAATTCTAATGCTTCTGGAAACTTAGCATGATTATTTCCATAAATAACAGGAACGCCATAAGCCGCCGGTTCTAAGATATTATGAAGTGCGTTAGTAAAACCTCCGCCAACAAATGCAATATCTGCATATCGGTAAATTGACGACAACAAACCAATATTATCGACTAGCATTATATCAGACGCTTGGTTCGAATAATTAGTATATCTTACAATAGACTTGTTAAATAACTGTTCTATTTCTAACAAATGTCTTTCTGAAATATCGTGAGGAGCAATTACTACTCTACAATTCAACAATAAGTCCGTTTCCATGATAAATTTTTTCATCATTTTTTCTTCCCTTTTCCATGAACTACCAAGTACTATCAACTTTTTAGCGCTCTTAAACTGCTCTATTTTGTGATTTACTCTTTCTTCTCTTGCGAATTTAAACACCCTATCGAATCTTGTATCTCCTGATAAGTGAATGTTATCGAATCCTACCCCAAGAAGCAAGTTTTTTGAACTTTCGTTTTGCACAAACATACCATCTGTAGACTTTAACACTGACCTGAATGACTTCGAAAATGAGCTAAATAAAAAGTGATTCTTTGTTACAGTAACAGATATAAAATACGTTTTGATATTTCTATTTTTGAGCTCAATAAGGTGATTAAACCAAAACTCATACTTCACAAATATTGCAATTTCTGGATTTATTAGATCGATAAATTCGACTGCGTTCTTCTTCGTATCTAGAGGCAGATAAACGACATCATCAACAATATTTTTCTGACTGATAATATCATATCCACTAGGCGAAAAAAAACTGACAATAATGTTATTTGACGGAAACTGTTGTTGAACTTCTTCAATAACAGGCAAAGCCTGTTCAAACTCCCCCAACGAGGAGCAATGTATCCAAACACTTTTTTTGTCAGATCTATTTGTGTTTGTTCTTCTTCCGTTTATCCACTTTTTTGCCTTTTCATTTCCCAATAGGGCAGAAAGATTTATAGCCCAACCATAAATCTGAATAAAACATGAATAAACCGTTATCATTAATAAAAATAATATTCCCTAGGTATTTTCTTATAAAGCGGAAAACTCCATCCAAATCGAAACCCAGTAAGCATATCGAACCTCTGTTCACTTTCTAATCCCATTAAATCAATATTGTATGACCTCCGATTTTTTGTATATGCTTCAACTATTTCGAGCTCCACAAAAAAATTAATCATTCGAGAATTACTTAATAAACGATAACCAATTGTTTGACTTATCGCCAAACCATTTGTTAATCTATCGTAACCATGCAAATACTCATCTCTTAGCTGCGGAACATCATCATTCACAACATCAATTTTTATCTTATGCTGCAACATGCCTACTCCGCCCATAAAATAAAACCCACTATTATTATTCGGAGACAAAACCGCAAACTGCTTTCCGAAGTGCAATTGCAAAGTATAACCTCTTTCGTATAATCTTACATCACTATATATTCCCTCATTATTTATGATATAACCCTGTTCAGTAGTTACTTCGGATAAGATATTTGTTTCCTTTAAGCTATTTCCGAACAAAAAGTTACCGCTAATACCATATACAAAGCTTTGCCTGTCCTTTACAATAACTGAACCCCCAACAGCAGAATTATTACCAAACCTATTTTTTAGATCACCTTCTGGCAATTGAAATGTATAGGAAGCACTAATTAATGGAGCAAAAATTATCGAATCTCTTACATTCGTTTGGCCCAATAAACCTAAAGAAAAGAATAGAAATAGAATCGCTAGAAAATTGAATTTTACCCCCATAAGATGCAAACATAATACCCTTAAATTTATTTACAAAATTAACTATATTCGCACACTTGCTAGATTTTGAATAAAATGAGCGACATCCAAATGGTTGACCTAAAAGGTCAGTATAGTAAAATCCAACAACAGGTTGACACTTCGATCTTAAATGTGGTAAAATCTGGTGCTTTTATTAATGGCCCGCAGGTATCTGAATTTGCGATAGAATTACAAAACTACCTCTCCGTTAAACATGTAATCCCATGTGCTAACGGCACTGATGCGCTTCAAATTTCATTAATGGCACTTGGGCTTAAACCAGGGGATGAGGTTATTACTCCTAGCTTTACATACATTGCTACTGTTGAAGTTATGGCTCTTCTAGGTTTAGTTCCTAAATTTATTGAGGTAACCCCTGAAACGTTTAACATTGATGTAAGTCAATTAGAAAGCTTAATCTCACCCAAAACGAAAGCAATAGTTCCTGTTCATTTATATGGGCAATGTGCCCACATGGAGGAAATATTAAAAATCGCTAATACTTATAATTTACCAGTTGTTGAGGACACCGCGCAGGCAATTGGTGCAGATTATACTTTCTCTAACGGAACTACAAAAAAAGCTGGAACCATCGGAACAATTGGCTGTACCTCATTTTTTCCATCTAAAAATTTAGGTTGTTATGGTGATGGGGGAGCGATTTTCACAAACGACAGCGAATTAGCTAAAAAACTGAAAATGTGCGCAAACCACGGACAATCAATTAAATATCATCATGATATTATTGGCGTTAACTCACGATTAGATACTTTACAAGCTGCAATATTGAAAGTTAAGTTACCATATCTAGATGAATACACTGGTGCAAGAAATAAAGCAGCAAATTATTATACTAAAAGTCTAAGTAGCGTAAACAGAATAATTACACCAAAAACTGCGGCTAACAGCACGCACGCCTTTCATCAATATACGCTAAAACTAGATGGAATTGACCAAACAGAACTAAGGAAGTATTTATCTTCGAAAGGAATTCCTACTAATGTTTATTACCCTATTCCTGTACATTTGCAAAAAGGGTATTCTTATTTAGGTTACAAAAAAGGAGATTTACCATTAACTGAGCATTTATGCCAAAATACTGTATCAATACCTATTCATACGGAAATGAATAATGATATCCAAGATACTATTTGTGGTGCAATCAAAGATTACTTACAGAACTAAAAAGACAAATTTATGAAGTTTGCAGTTGTAGGAACAGGTTATGTTGGTTTAGTAACAGGAACTTGTTTTGCCGAAACAGGTGTAGATGTCGTGTGCGTTGACATTGACGAAGAAAAAGTTAATAAAATGAAAGCGGGCATTGTACCAATTTATGAACCTCACTTAGACGCTATATTCGAAAGAAACATAAAACAAGGTCGGCTAAAGTTTACCACTGAATTAAAAAGTGCTATTGAAGGTGCCAGTGTTGTTTTCTTAGCTTTACCAACGCCTCCTGGAGAAGACGGAAGCGCAGATTTATCTTATATTTTGGGAGTAGCAGAGAAGCTTGGACCAATGTTAACTGATTATAAAGTTATTGTTAACAAGAGTACGGTGCCTGTTGGTACCGCCCAAAAAGTATCAGCAGCCATTAAAGCAAGTACTTCTACTGAATTTGATGTCGTGTCAAACCCGGAATTTCTTCGAGAAGGTTTTGCAGTAGATGACTTCATGAAACCCGACCGGGTTGTTATCGGAACAAGCTCTGATAGAGCAAGGAAGATTATGGAAGATATTTACAAGCCATTTGTTCGTCAAGGTAACCCAATAATTTGTATGGATGAAGCCTCCTCAGAATTAACTAAATATGCTGCAAATTCATTCCTCGCAACAAAAATCACATTTATGAACGAGATTGCCAATATTTGTGAAAAAGTAGGGGCTAATGTTGATCAGGTCCGTGCTGGAATTGGCTCCGACACACGTATCGGGAAACGATTTCTTTTCCCAGGAATTGGTTATGGCGGAAGTTGTTTTCCTAAAGATGTTCTAGCGTTAGAAAAATCCGCTTCTCAAGTGGGATATGATTTTAAAATTTTAAAATCGGTTATGGAAGTTAACTCCTACCAAAAAACTGTAATTGTTCCCAAAATCAAAAATCATTTCAAAAACGATTTAAAAGGGAAAAAAATAGCGATATGGGGCTTAGCATTTAAACCCGATACAGATGATATTCGAGAAGCTCCTTCACTTTATATTATTAACGAATTACTTAAAGAAGGTGCCCATATCAAAGCTTACGACCCAGAAGCGATGAACAATGTTAAAGCACTTTTTGGAGATAAAATTAGCTACGCACTAAACCATTATGATGCTATTGAAAATGCAGACGCTTTGGTTATCAATACTGAATGGTCAGTTTTTAGAACGCCTGATTTTTCATTAGTTTCTGAAAAACTGAACAACAAACTTATCTTTGATGGACGAAATTTATACGACACATCATCTATGAAAAAACTTGGTTACACTTATTATAGTATTGGCCGAGAAAATGTTAGTAGCACATGAAAAGAATACTTATAACTGGTGCCGCTGGTTTTTTGGGTTCTCACCTATGTGATTACTTTATAAAAAAAAACTACCATGTTATTGGCATGGACAATCTAATTACTGGGAAGCTAGAAAATATCGAACATCTATTTCCTTTGGAAAACTTTGAGTTTTATAATCACGATGTTTCCAAATTTGTTCATGTTGCTGGGAAGCTAGATTATATTCTTCATTTTGCTTCGCCTGCAAGCCCAATAGATTATCTGAAAATCCCTATACAGACGTTAAAAGTTAGTTCTTTGGGTATCCATAATTTACTTGGATTAGCTAAAAACAAAAAAGCTAGAATTCTTATTGCCTCTACCTCAGAAGTATACGGTGATCCACTTATTCACCCACAAACGGAAGAATATTGGGGTAATGTAAACCCAATTGGGCCAAGAGGTGTTTATGATGAGGCAAAACGTTTCCAAGAAGCAATTACAATGGCCTATCACACCTATCACAATATCGAAACTAGAATTGTTAGAATCTTTAACACATATGGCCCGCGAATGAGATTAAATGATGGACGGGTTCTTCCTGCATTTATTGGCCAAGCTTTGAGAGGAGAAGACCTTACTATCTTTGGAGATGGGAAACAAACTCGTTCGTTTTGTTTCGTTGATGATTTGGTTGACGGGATCTACAAATTACTTCATAGTGATTATCCATTACCAGTAAATATTGGAAATCCAGATGAAATAACAATTGGAGAATTTGCTGAAGAAATAATAAAACTTACCGGAACATCCCAAAAAGTGATTTACAAAGAATTACCTAAAGATGATCCCCTGCAGCGTCAGCCGCACATATCTAAAGCTCAAGAAATACTAAACTGGGAACCGAAAATAGCTCGAGCAGAAGGGCTAAAAATAACCTACGATTATTTCAGATCACTTTCAGATGAAGAATTGTATCGAAAAGACCATAATAATTTCGAAAAATACATAGTTAAATAATGGGGTATTTTGCACATGAATCGGCAATTATAGATGATGGATGCCACATCGAAAATGGAGTAAAAATTTGGCACTTCTCACATATTATGACCAACTGTAAAATAGGTCAAAACTGTAATATTGGACAAAATTGCGTTATATCACCAGATGTCATTTTAGGAAAAAATGTTAAAATACAAAACAACGTGTCAATATATACGGGCGTCACTTGTGAAGATGATGTTTTTTTGGGACCTTCAATGGTTTTTACCAATGTAATTAATCCTAGAAGCGCCATAAATAGAAGAGGTGACTATTCTGAAACTATTGTGCGAAAAGGAGTTAGTATTGGGGCAAATGCAACAATTGTATGCGGAAATAATATTGGTGAGTATGCATTTATTGGTGCGGGGGCCGTTGTTACCAAAGAAGTTCCTCCTTATGCACTCTTAGTAGGAAACCCTGCAAAACAAATTGGATGGATTAGCGAATATGGTCACAAATTAAATTTTAATGAAGATGGAATCGCGTATTGTCAGGAAAGTAAACAACAATATACTTTAAGTGAAAATTCCGTTAAAAAAATTAGTATATGAGTAAAGAAAAAATAAAATTCGCCGTTGTTGGATGTGGTCATATTGGCAAAAGACACGCCACAATGATTTCTAACAATGCAGAATCAGAATTGGTTGCCTTATGCGATGTACTCCCTAGGAAAGAATTAAATTTAGGTGACCTAAATGGCGTTGACTTATTTTCAAGTCTAGATGATTTATTAAACAGTGATTTAGAATTTGATGTCCTCAATATTTGTACGCCTAATGGACTTCATTCAGAGCAAGCGATATTGGCATTAGACAAAAACAAACATATAGTTGTAGAAAAACCAATTGGTTTATCTAAAGCCAAATGTGAGCACGTGATTTATAAGGCACTTCGAAATCATAAACAGGTGTTTGCTGTTATGCAAAATCGATACTCACCCCCATCAGTTTGGCTTAAAAATATTGTGGAAGAAAAAATTATCGGTGATGTTTTTATTGTGCAAGTGAATTGCTATTGGAACAGAGACGCAAGGTATTACAAATCTGGAGGATGGAAAGGAACTTCAGATTTAGATGGTGGAACTTTGTTTACTCAATTTTCTCATTTTATCGACATAATGTACTGGTTATGTGGTGACATAAATAACATTCAGGGTAAATTTAACGACTTTACACATAAAGATTCTACTGCCTTTGAGGATTCGGGTCTAGTAACATTTGACTTTGTAGATGGAGGGATGGGGTGTTTAAATTATTCTACGGCAATTTGGGATAAAAATTTGGAAAGCAGTATTACGATAATCGGAAGTAAAGGAAGCGTAAAAGTAGGTGGGCAATACATGAACGAGGTTGAATATTGTCACATTGATGGTTATGAAATGCCAGAACTTGAACCTAGCAACCCACCTAACGATTATGGGCAATACAAAGGTTCGGCCGCTAATCATCACTATATCATAGAGAATGTTGTCGACTCATTAAAAGGCAGAACTACAGCAACTACAAATGCTCTAGAAGGTTTGAAAGTTGTTGAAATTATTGAAAGAATTTACGCATTAAGATAAATGATTATGTACAAAAAATTGATAAATAAAGAGGCTAAATTAGCTGTTATCGGCCTAGGCTATGTAGGTTTACCCATAGCATTAGAATTTGCAAAACATATAAATGTTGTGGGCTTTGACATCAATCAAAAAAGAGTTGATTTGATGAAAAGCAACATCGACCCTAGTAACGAGCTTGAGGCTAAAGACTTCGAAGGCTGCGATATACAATTTACATCCAATATTGACGACTTACGGGATGTGAAGTTTTTTATTGTTGCTGTTCCTACTCCAATTGACGGAAGTAACGAGCCTGATATTAGACCTCTAATTGGTGCATCAACAACTGTTGGAAAGGTTCTAAAAAAAGGAGATTATGTTGTTTACGAATCTACAGTATATCCTGGGTGTACTGAAGATGATTGTATTCCTGTCTTAGAAAAAGTATCTGGATTGAAGTGGAAGGAAGATTTTAATATTGGTTATTCCCCTGAAAGAATAAACCCAGGTGACAAAGTCCATACCTTATCAAGCATTGTTAAAGTTGCGTCTGGAGACACCCCAGAATCTTTAGAAAATATTGCTAAAACGTATGAACTAGTTGTAAAGGCTGGAGTTCATAGAGCTGCTACTATTAAAGTGGCCGAAGCAGCTAAAATTATTGAAAATACACAACGTGATGTAAATATCGCACTAATGAATGAACTTTCAATAATTTTTGGGCGAATGGGCATCAATACGTTTGACGTACTTGAAGCTGCAGGCACGAAATGGAACTTCCTCAATTTTTTTCCTGGCCTAGTAGGTGGGCATTGTATTGGTGTTGATCCTTACTACCTGACTCACAAAGCCAAATCTTTGGGTTATCACGCCAAAATCATCAATTCTGGAAGATATGTCAATGACACTATGGGTTTTTATGTTGCTAAATCTTGTGTTAAACGGATATTAGCCAAAGGAAAAAGTATTATTGACTCAAGAATATTAATAATGGGAGCTACCTTTAAAGAAGACGTTAGCGATATTAGGAACTCTAAAGTAATCGATGTAATTAAAGAATTTGAATCTTTTTCTTGCGATGTTGAAATAGTAGACGCCCATGCCAATAAAGATGAGTTCAAACATGAATACGGGTACGATTTAAAAGATGCGCCTACCGGCAAGTATGATGCCGTTATAGTTGCTGTTGACCACAAGGAATACAAAGGCTTAAAAGAGGACTATTTTATCAATATCTTAACCGATATCGGTGAATTTGTTGATTTAAAAGGTATTTACCGAGATAAATTCACCTCAGTTAACTATTGGAGCTTATAATATGAGCAAAACACTATTAATAACAGGAGGTGCTGGTTTTATAGGCTCACATGTCGTAAGGTTATTCGTAAATAAATATCCTGATTATAAGATAATCAATTTAGATAAACTAACCTACGCTGGAAATTTGGAGAACTTAACAGACATAGAAGATAAAGACAATTACCGTTTTATTAAGGGCGATATTGTTAATTCAAGTTTTGTTGAAAATCTATTTCAAATTGAAAATATTGATGCTGTAATTCATTTAGCGGCTGAATCGCATGTTGATCGATCGATCTCAAACCCTATAGAGTTTGTCCAGACTAATGTCATTGGAACCGCGAATTTATTAAACTCAGCACGAAAGAGTTGGAAAGATTATTCAGAAAAGTGTTTTTACCACGTTTCAACCGATGAAGTATATGGTGCTCTTGGAGAAACAGGACTCTTTACTGAGGAAACTTCCTACGATCCCCACTCGCCTTATTCTGCTTCGAAGGCTAGCTCAGACCATTTTGTTCGGGCATACAACGATACATATGGACTACCAATAGTCATTTCAAATTGTTCTAATAACTACGGCCCGAACCAGTTTCCTGAGAAGCTATTACCACTGTTTTTTAACAACATCATTAACAATAAAGCACTACCAGTTTATGGTAATGGAAGTAATACTAGAGACTGGCTTTATGTTGTAGACCATGCAAAGGCAATAGATGTTGTCTTTCACAAAGGAAAGGATGGTGAAACCTATAATATAGGTGGACACAATGAATGGAAAAACCTAGATCTAATCAAAATGATGTGTGCACTTATGGATGAAAAGTTGAATAGAACAATAGGCACATCAGAGTCCCTGATAACATTCGTAACTGATCGTTCAGGTCATGATTTCAGATACGCTATAGATGCTTCAAAAATTGAGAAAGATTTGGGCTGGAAGCCGTCTTTACAATTTAAAGAAGGATTGTCAATTACATTAGACTGGTACATGGCTAATCAAAATTGGTTAGATAACATTACCAGTGGCGATTACAAAACATACTATCAACAGCAATATAGTAAGCGATAAGATGAAATTTGCTTACTTTTGTTGCTTACTTTAAAAATTATGCTAGTTAGACTGCAATATACCTTATCAATCGCATTATCACTGTGGTTTACTACAACGTTATGCCAAAATAAATCAACATCTGTACAGGATGATTGTATTACAGTACAGGAAATAAAAATTCCGTTTGAAGGGAATCAATTTACTTTTACTGATGACGGATCTGAAAAATCAAATTATAATATTGTATACTATGCTGATATTGATGAGTATACTTTTTGGTATAAACTCATAATTACAAGTAATTGTAGAATGAAATTTGCAGTCATGAGTGCTACTCCCGGTGACGATTACGACTTCATGCTGTACAAATTTAACGCAAGCAATTTTTGTGAAGCACTAGTTGATAGTAGCCTTGTGCCACTAAACGATGCCGTCTACACATCAGATTACAATCAATCAGATTCTACTAAACAAGATTTATTTATGACGAGTCAAAATGAAATTGCCGTCAAAGCTGGAGAAATATATTATTTATCAATTATGAATCTTTACGGAGAAGATTGTGGTCATAGATTGCACATAGACGCATGTGACAAATCTATAGCAATTAATTCTGTTCATAAACCTTGCTTTTTGTTAAGCCAACCAAAAATTGCAGATCCAATTGACGCAAAAGAAGATTCTAACAGGATTGATTCACCAGAAAAACTCGATGAAAATTATACAGATAGTACCATAGTAGATAATTATGTCACAATTAACGGCATGGTCTATGACAATGATAATGGTAATGCTATTAGTGCTAATATTACATTTACTGACGAAATTAATGGTGACGAATTTGTTACCCAAGCTAATGAAACTGAAGGGTATAAAATAGAACTTGAGAGAGGTAGACAATATCAAGTAAAATGTAAAGGATTTGGTTATTATGAAATAAAAGGAAATATTGAATTTTTAAAACCATCAGTATACGATTATTATCTTCTTAAAATAAAGGAAGGTAAAACCTTCGTGATGGAACATATTCTATTTCATCCAAGTACTTATGCGCTTAAAGATAATTCGTTTTCAGAATTAGATATTCTAGTACGCTACATGAAAAATAATCCGAAAATGAAAATTCAAATAGAAGGACATACTGCCGGTAATGCCCCTGTAACGGAACTAAATCCCGCATACAAGCACTTAGATGACCAATGGAATTTCACTGGAACTGCGAAAAAATTATCAAAATTAAGAGCGGAAACTGTTAAAAAATATCTTATTCAAAAAGGTATCAACTCATCTAGAGTTCTCTCCACTGGTTATGGTGCATCGCAAAAATTAATTACTAAACCGAAATCGAAAGATGAAAATGCACTAAACATGCGAGTAGAGGTGAAAATTATAAATAGTGGGGAGGCGAAAACTTATAGTATCGAGCCAAGATCACCTATAGATTAGGGATTTATAATAAAAAGAGGAATGGTTTTCTCATCCTCCTAAATCATATCCCAGTATTTAGAAATGCCAAACGTCATGCTCTTGTAAAAAAAGCATTTCCTTAATCTTTTCAGCTTCTAAAAGAGCATCCAAGCCAGCCTTATATTCATTAATAAATCGGTCGTATACGTTGGACTCCTTTGTGATATAAGATCCAAATTGTCGAGACCATATTACATCCTCTAATGTTCTTCTTTCAGAATCGTTCTGTCTATTATATACTTCTTGTTGGTTAAAAACATATCTCGCTTCTGGGTAATAAATCCAAAATAAAGCTTGCGGCCCCTGCGACTCACCAAAATCATTAAACTTTTCTTTCATTGGGCAGATTCCAATAATTCTAACATCCATCACAGATCTTTGACGATCAAAAAACCATTCCTCTTTTATCTCATACCAAACAATCTCTGCAGATTCAACATCAACGTTCTGAACAACTAATTCAAGCTCTTCAGTAATTGGATCCTCAACATATTGCGAATCCACACTCGACAATATGCCTTTTACTTCCTCAACAGTCATAGGAGTTGTAAATTCATCATCTGTACCAATGGGCCCTGGACTATATGCAGTCATGGTCCCACTTTGTAATAAAGATTCTCTAATAACATCAAACATATTTTGTCTATCATTAATAGGTGTAGTAGGATAGTAAAGCGGATAGTTAATTTTTTCTCGGAGATCAATTCTTCGCCACACTCGGTGAAGCCACATTACATCTGCTTCACGAAGATGTGCATAAGGAATCACTCTGCGCTTAACCGTATGCTCTTTTTGATAAACACCATCTAGAACATACTGCGCGTCAGAATTAGCCGAAAAAACAGTGATTAATATGCCTACTATAAGTAACTTAAGAATTTTCATAACTTAATGATTTAGTTAAACTATATTACAGTAATTGCAATCGTACCGAGGTCACGAACAGTACCATCAGGCCCCTTCGCTTTAATCTTCTCCAAATATACTTTTTGACCTGGCTTTAAAGCTTTAAGAATAGCTTTCATATCCTTTGTAATCTTGTAGCCCTTTCCCTTTTGTTCCACAACTTTACCTTTAATTGTTGCAGACATAGTAAATGAAACAACCATAAATTTTAAATCAAATTCAAAATTTTCCATCTTTGCAGCAACACCAGTAGCGGCAGTTAATTTAACTTTTTTAACCTTACCACCACTTACACCAGCAAATTTAGGCTTTGGATCAGGTACATTTTTACATCTAAATGTTGCTTTACCAAAGTTCTTATTTACCCCATCGATAGTGGCAGAAACAGAAACAACACATTCCTTTCCTTTCCCAGGTTTAACCTTAAATTTACCATTTGAACCAGACTGACCTACCTTATTAGAGATACTAACCTTCAATAGATCAGTGGGAACACCAGGCACAGAAACTTCAATCGGATTATCCAAGCCCCGATACATAACATTCATCGCAGTTGGTGAAACAACTAAAGCAGGTTTCGCAGCTGTGAATGAATGCATAAAATCAAATGATTTATAAGTTCCGTCAGGTTTTTTAATCTTTATAACGCCACCCCAAGTAACATTTCCTTCAGAGGTAGGCACTAAGCTAAATATCCCCATTCCGTCTCCAACAGAAATATTATCAGTCATAATTTCGCCCGCAACTTTTACAATCCCTCCAGTTGTATCTATCTCGGTTGATGCTTCCAAAACAGGCAACTGGGTTGTAGATAAGGCAGCAACTAGAACCTCTGCTTTAAAAGTATCTCCTAAGAATACATAATTAGTATTAGGAATAACCTTAACAGCTAACTTATCAAATTTAAAATCGTCAGCACTTACTTCCCCTAGTAATTCTTTAACAACATCTGCCTCTAAACTTCTAACATCTGCTTGCATTTTTGATAAATTAGTTATTACTGCTGCAAGAGGCAAGTGATTAAACTGAGCAACTTCCCATTCTTCAAAAACATCTCCATGATCTTGACCCTTAAACTGAATTGCCTCTTCAATATCTTCTATAATAATCTTATTCTTTTCTGGATGCTCAATAAACAATTCAGTGAGTCGCTCTTTGTATTCTATTAGTTTACCCTTCAATTCCATTGAAGACCAAGGCCCCTCTTTAGGTGTAGTAGGCTCACCTCCAATCATAAGATTTGTTGGAATATCATAATTATCCAACTGTTCAACATGATGCAGGGTTAACAACGAATCAGGATAACCTTGAGATGCTATTCCTTCCCAATCGATATCACTAGTAGTAACATCTATCTCAACCCATTTTTCAACGAACAAAATATTAATCTTCTTTAGGCTGTGTATATAATCAGATGCTTCATTAGCGTACTCCCTTACTAACTGCGCTTTATCCCAATAAGGACCTACTTTTTTCTCATCATTTAATTTTGCTTTGTCGAAAGCAGTATAAGTTCTCTCATTATTTTCAACAAAATGATGATTTGTCGTCTCAAGACCATTATCGATTAAAACAAATGCTTTTAGAATCGACTTTGATACATTCATGGCCAATAATGCCATGAGCACCAAATACATCAATCCAACCATCTTCTGCCTTGGGGTTTCTTTTCCTCCGCCCATAATTAAATTTTTATAAGTTTTATGTAATTAATGGTGAGTTATTCTCCTCTATTTACGGACATCGCATTAAGCATATTTCCGTAGACAGTATTAAGTGAATTTAAGTTTTTCGATAGCTCTGCAATATTGTCTTTGTATGATTTAGTACTTTCAACTGAATCATTAAGATTTGAAACTAACTCTTCAATACCAGCATAGAAATTTCCAGATGATTCGCTATTTGCCTCAGATGATTTAAGCTGCGCAGCATAAACATCATTTAATGAAGATAAATTACTTGTCAGTTTTTGAAATTGTTCACCTATTCCTGATGCAGATTCATTTGAATTAGATAAATTAGATAAAGAATCTGAAGCTTGTGAAGAGGTGTCAGATAATTTTGTGACACTCTGAGAAGCAGCTTTAAGACTATCAGTATAATCGTTTGTTGCAACTGATGCATCTGTCATATCACCAAGTTGTTTCGTTTGATCTTTGAGACCCCTTAACCCATCTCCAAGGCTTGCAATTAATTCAGGCTCTATTTTGGCTTCTTCAAGCATATTATCTAGCTGCTCAGTGATAGAACCATCATTAGCTTCAGAGCCTTCATCTATCGCATCATGAGTCTCTTCTTCAAAAGCGTGATCTGGATCTGGCACTTCTAATTCAGGGTAAGCTAAAGTCCAATCTAGTTCTGCATGAACAGGCTCAAAAGCTGATAAAATAAAAATTACAGCTTCAATTCCTAACCCACCAATCAATACTACTGATGCTCCTGGCCAGTGCTGAATTTTAAACATCGCTCCAACAATTACCAAAGCACCGCCCCAACCATAAACGAAGGCCATTACCTTCTTCCATTTCATGCTTCCTGGCTTAAATCCTGTAATTTCTTTACTCATCTTGTTTTAATTTTTAAATTTATTATTTTTAATTTTCCCCGAATATATCTTATTTATATGTCAGTATCACCTTCTGCCCTACCTAAGTAAGACATAACATTTCTAAAACCAATATATGCTTTAGCACTATCTTTGTATTCAAAAGTTCTAACACCACACTGCATATAATATCCAATGTCTTTCCAAGAGCCTCCGCGTATAGCTTTACGTTTTAAAACTGGAGGATCATCATTTGAAGCATGCCAATCTTCCCACCAATTTAAACCATAATCCATATTTAAATCATGGCCAAAATCGTAAGCAGATTCATCATAAGCATTACTAGTCCACTCTGAAACATTTCCTGCCATATTGTATAACCCCCATTCATTAGGAGAGTATGAAAATACATGAACAGTATGGAAACCTCCATCATCAACGTAGTTTCCTCTTAAAGGTTTAAAATTAGCTAAGAAACAACCTCTACTGTTTCTTGTGTAAGGACTACCCCATGGATAAGCTGCAATGTGCAAACCACCCCTTGATGCATACTCCCACTCAGACTCTGTAGGCATTCTAAAATCTTGAACAAACGCTGATTGGTTTTGGCGTAAGTAACTATTATACAACTGTGTTCTCCAAATACCAAATGCCCTTGATTGCTCCCAATCAACACCAACAACAGGATATTGATCATAAGCCGGATGCCAAAAATACATGTTTGTCATTGGCTCATTAAAAGAATACGTAAAATCATGCACCCAACACAAGGTATCAGGATAAACATTAACTACATTTCTTTCAATAAACACAGAACGATCAGTTAATCCTCTTTGACGCAACGGAGCCCCTTGAGCTCCCTTTCTTGCAGCATCTTTTATATCTATCCAATAATATTCGAAATTTAATTTACGAGTGTCAACTTCCCTTCTCCTGTAAAATCTCTCGTGATCTGGAAGATAAATTTCGTCTTCCAATATTTCTCTAATCTCTGGATCCCACCAATCAATAGGTTCAAACCAGTTAATATTTGGCGGATCTATCTCCTCTCCGTATATATTTTCAGGTATTAAATGCTCATCGTATTCTTCTCCTAAAATTCTGTGCACAATCGAATCTTTAACCCAATACACAAACTGACGATACTCATTATTAGAAATCTCAGTTTGATCCATATAAAAGGCCTGAATTGAGACTGTCTTAGCTTTAGATGTGTGAGCATAAGGAACGTCTTGATCATTAGGTCCCATAATAAAACTTCCCATTGGTATGGATAACATCCCAAAAGGTGTTGGCTGGTACCAAATTTGTCTATCTTGAACTCCAGTCAGCTGACCACCATCACCGTATTGGCATCCAGCAAGAACTGTTGATAATATCCCTATATATAAAAGTAACTTCTTCATAGCTGTTCCTTTTTTTTCTCCTTAATTAAATAAGAGTAGATTTCGATTTTTTTTCGTGTTAGGAAGGCTTTTAACGCTGGTTTGTTGATAAGGTTTCATTCTGCGTGCATAAATCTAGGATTTACATGCTTAGCGAGGTCTGCTGGGTTGTTTAAATTAAAGCAATACCCCAATAGGATCTCGTGTGAGCCACTGTTATAACTGCGTAATTGAGATGTGTTAATGTCATAAGCATACATTAGCCTAGCATTTCCAGGTCCCAGCGGCATTTTAATACCCCCCATTAACACAATCGCATCTTGATACCTATATGAAACGCCACCAACTATCATATTATTGAGTTCAGCTAATAAATTAATATCAATTTGCGCAGAGGCAGCATCAGATTTAACCCATACATTTGGTTTTAACACAAGGTTAGCACCAATTATCTTTTCATAACCTGCGATTATATAATAGTGTCTTTTTACTTCGTAAACTACATCTAAATCTGCTTGATTCAAATGAGTGGAAGAAAAACCAACATATAACTGGTTTGGAATCTTGTAAAATACACCTAAATCAAAATCACCTTTAACGGATGTTACTGCGGTCACAGGAATTGTAGGATCATTTGCCGGGTCGTCAATCGCTTCACCCGCGGAAAAAGCACCCAGCTTATAGCTAATTATGCCACCAGCAACTCCAATCCCAATAGTTCCAGGCCCTAATCCTTTTTGGTAAGCAACTGCCACTCTAGAGCCTAATGAAGTCGAACGACCTATCTGATCTTGGCTAACTGTTAAGCCTAATCCAATTGGAACACCAATTTGCGAAAGTGGCCCATGAACACTAAATTGGTACGTAGCAGGACGACCATCGAATTGAACCCACTGATTTCTACCTAAAAGGTTAGCGCATACTGCATTATTACTTCCTGCAGCCCCCGGATTAGTAGCCACTCTGTTAAACGTATTTAATGACCACTGCGCATCTTGTTGCGCATATGCACCAGAGCTAAGCAATAAAATCGTAATTCCAAATAAAACTTTTTTCATAATAAAATATAGTTTTCGACTATAACAAGTCGGCTAAAATACAGAAAAATAGCTGTATTAAAAATTATCTCCAACCGAATTGCAAATATACTATTGTAATTTTAACTAAAAAAAGACGAATTGACATAGTACAACGACTTTATTCGGCTTTTGTTACAGCTAAATAAGCTTCTGATATGTTTTCCACCAGCTATCGGGCATTTCATCCGCCAAGGCTTTTTCATATTGAGAATATGAACAAGGCACCAAATGGTGTCTTTCGAATTGAATTCTTTTATTTGGTGGGTACGGAATATCCATCCACCAACGGTCACTTTTTTTGCTTTTGTAAAACAAAAGCTCATACTTATTATCTTCTAGCATCACTCGATACTTCAGATATTCATCACTATTACGAATAGGAAAATCATCTTTTCTTTGATAATATCCTTCTATAACGCACCATATCATCTGAGCTATGAGATGTGCTGTTTGGCCTCGATTATCAAAAGCTGGATTATAATTATAAAACCCGATTGAACTTAATTTATCAGAAATTCCAGCATAACGAGCCATTTGGCAGGCTTCCTGAGCGTTGAAACCATTTGGAGATGTCTGTTTGCAACCAGGGGCATCTGCCATTCGAATTGAAGATACATCGAAACTCAAAATATCCGCATTTCTGATAATTGGTTCTGACTCATGAACATTGCCCGATATTTCTCCCAAACGAAATGCATCAAAAAATAATTTTGACATTAGCTCTATTGATTCTTGATTAACAAAATAAGTTTGGTATCCCAAATTACTGAAGTTGAATAAAAAATTAGGTTGATGCAGAATTATTTTGCTTAAATAGGTCGTGTCACTAATCCCAGATTCAGAACTTCCTAGATCGAGTTGATTATCAATAGAGACTAGATTAACCGTCTGCTCCATTTTTTGATAGGCAGCATAGTTTGCAAATGTTAAATCTTGACTGCCTCCAATAATAATGGGTAGTATTTTTCTTTTTATTAATGTTTCAACTGTGCAAGTAAGAGCATAATAGGTGTCTTTAATTGTCTCTCCTGACTTTATATTTCCCAAATCAACAACTCTTGGAGAAAATCCTCCTACATTCAGTTTGTAAAGAAACCTGCGGACTTCATCAGGTCCTTCAGAACAACCTTCATTATCATTAGCTGCCCGTTCTTCTTCAACTCCAATTATGGCGATATCTATATCTTCTAAATCAGGAAAACTTGTCTCCAAAGCATGGATATCAAACGTTTTTTGAAACGAGTGTTTGTCAGATTCAAAACCAGCATCTACTGGTTTAAAAAAAATGGATAAATCCATAAACTACTTTTTCTTTTTTGCTTTTGGTTTAGGTTTTTTCTTTGGCGATCTTTCATCAATTATTTTCTCAACATCAGCAAGAGTCATCTCCTCAACATTAGTTCCCTTAGGTAATTCAATTTTAACTTTCCCTTTTATAATGTTGAATCTTCCCCAGCGCGCTTTTTGAAGTGAAATCCCCTTTTCGTCCCATCGATGTATGTATTTATCAATCTCCTTTTGTTTCTTGATTTCAATTAACTCAAAAATATCATCATTAGATAAGTTGTCGAAATCGTATTTTTTGCTAACATTTATAAACATTGAGTTCCACTTAATAAATGGGCCAAATCGGCCTGTTCCTTTTTGAACAGGCAAACCTTCGTATTCAGCAATTGGAGCATCTGCTTTTTGCTTTTCTCTTATTAAATCGATTGAACGTTCAATATCTATTGAGGAAATGTCCTCTTCGCGCGGAATAGAAACAAACATTTCCTTAAATTTCACATAAGGTCCGAATCTCCCTTGCGCAACTACAACTTCTTCACCTTCATATTGCCCAACGGTTTTTGGGAAATCAAATAACTTCATTGCTTCTGCGAAAGTTACAGAACCCAAGGTCATTCCGTTCTGAAGCCCAGCAAAACGAGGCTTAACATCACCTTCTCCATCTCCAATTTGAATCATTGCACCAAACCTTCCTATTCTTGCGACAACTGATTCACCTGTTTTTGGATCTTTACCTAAAACTCTTTCACCTTTCGCTCTCTCTGCATTTTCAAGTGTATGCTCAACTTTTTCGTGAAATGGAGAATAGAAATTTTTAATCATGTGACTCCAAGACTTTGTGCCCTCAGCAATTTCATCGAACTGTTTCTCTACACTTGCAGTGAAACTTAAATCCATAATTTTTGAAAAATTTTCAACCAAGAAGTCATTAACTACGATCCCAATATCGGTAGGATACAACTTTCCCTTTTCGTGTCCTGTAATTTCAGTTTTTGTTAAAACAGATACTTTACCATTTTGTAAATCAAGTGATTGATAGTTACGCTTCTTTCCTTCGCGTTCCTCTTTAACAACATAGCCTCTCTTTTGCACCGTTGAAATTGTTGGTGCGTATGTTGAAGGTCTTCCGATACCATTTTCCTCTAGCTGCTTTACTAATGTTGCTTCCGAAAATCTTGCTGGGTGATGAGTAAAGCGCTCTGTTGCCTTAATCTTGTTGTAATCTAAAATTTCTCCTAATGCAATTGGTGGAATAATTCCACTATCTTTTTCTGAATTATCATCATCTCTAGATTCTAAATAAACTTTTAGAAAACCATCAAATTTTATTACTTCTCCTTTTGCCACAAAAGTTTCAGACCGACTAGAAACATCCACTTTTACTGTTGTTTTTTCTAATTGGGCATCAGCCATTTGAGAAGAGATAGTTCGTTTCCAAATTAAATCATACAAACGTTTTTGATCGCTATCGATTCCAGCCTCATGAACGTTAATGTATGTTGGACGAATGGCCTCGTGAGCTTCTTGCGCTCCTTTCGCCTTCGTTACATACTGTTTCGGGTTTGCGTACTCCGACCCATATGACTTGATGATCTCATCTTTTGCCGCACCCAAGGCTTGTTTTGATAAACTAACTGAATCAGTTCTCATATATGTTATATTCCCCGACTCATAAAGTCGTTGTGCAACCGTCATTGTTCTAGAAACAGAATAACCAAGCTTCCTACTAGCCTCTTGCTGAAGAGTTGATGTTGTAAAAGGAGCTGTTGGAGATCTTTTTCCTGGCTTGACCTGAACATCCGAAACATGAAATTGCGACGCCCCACAATTTTCTAAAAACTCGTATGCTTCTTTCTCTGTTTTAAACTTTTTATCCAATTCTGCTCGAAGAACTTTGTTTCCTGCAACAGAAAAATCAGCAATAACTTTATAACTAGATTGAGATTTAAAATTTTCAATCGCTCGTTCTCTCTCCACTATTATTCTTACCGCAACAGATTGAACGCGTCCAGCGGATAATGAAGGCTTTACCTTTCTCCATAGAACCGGAGACAATTCAAACCCAACTAATCTATCTAAAATTCTGCGAGCTTGCTGGGCATCAACCAAATTATTGTCAATTTGACGAGGGTTTGCAACTGCATCTAATATTGCTATTTTCGTTATTTCATTAAAAACGATTCTTTTTGTCTCCTTTTTATCTAAATCTAGAACTTCATGCAAATGCCAAGAAATAGCCTCTCCTTCTCGGTCCTCATCAGTTGCTAACCAAACCGTTTTTGCGGCCTTTGCACTTTTTCTTAAATCCGCTACGACTGATTTTTTATCCGGAGAAATTTCGTAAGATGGGATAAAATCATTTTCTACATCAATCCCTAAACCTTTCTTTTTCAAATCCCGCACGTGACCGAAACTTGATTTAACCTGAAAATCTTCTCCTAAAAAGCCTTCAATTGTCTTTGCTTTCGCAGGAGACTCAACAATTACTAAGTTTTTTGCCATGGCACTAGAAAATTTAAATGAACACTTAAAATTTATGCAAATTAAATGAATTACATTTTGTTTTTCCAAATCGAATTTCGAGTTCGTTTTATATAATACTATGTATTATGTTTTGATAAAAAAAATTAGTGGACCAAATTTAACACGTGGATAGCCGAATGACATTTTGGCACTAAACCCAGTTTTGTTACTTTTGCAGCCACTTATAAATGCAAATGGATACGGAAAAAAAAATAATAGATGAACATTCTCAGGGGAACTCAACATTGATTGAAAGTCCAATTTTGCAAAACGGAAGAAAACTTTATATCGAGAGCTATGGCTGTCAAATGAATTTTTCAGATAGCGAGATCGTTGCATCTGTAATGGCTAAGGAAGGATACGCCACAACAAATGACCAATATGAAGCAGATGTTGTTTTGTTAAATACCTGTTCGATAAGAGATAAGGCCGAACAAACTGTCAGATCTCGATTAAGGGATTTCAAAAAGAAAAAGAAAGAAAAACCAAATCTAGTCATTGGAGTTCTTGGATGTATGGCTGAACGTTTAAAAACTCAATTACTTGACGAGGAAAAGCTAGTTGACATTGTTGCAGGGCCTGATTCTTATAGGGACTTACCTAATCTAGTGAGCGAAGTTGACGGAGGACAAAAAGCAGTTAATGTTCTTCTTAGCCGAGAAGAAACTTATGCAGAAATTAGCCCCGTAAGATTAAATAGTAATGGCATCACAGCTTTTATCTCAATTATGAGAGGCTGTGACAACATGTGTGCATTTTGTGTAGTGCCTTTTACAAGGGGGCGTGAAAGAAGTAGAAATCCCAAATCTATTGTAAAAGAAGCACAAGAATTAGTTGCCCAAGGCTATAAAGAAGTAACCCTTCTTGGGCAAAATGTTGATTCTTATCGTTGGAACATTAATAATAAAGGTGAAATAAAAGACGTATCAAAACCTACAACCAATTTCTCGCAATTGATGGAAATGGTGGCTCTAGTTAGTCCTAATTTACGCATTCGTTTTTCAACTTCTCACCCGAAAGACATGACCGATGATGTTTTGCGTGTTATCTCGAAGTATGAAAACATCTGTAATTATATACACCTTCCTGTTCAAAGTGGCAGTAGCGAAGTTCTAAAACGAATGAATCGAGGTTATACTCGTGAATGGTATTTAAATCGAATTAAAGCAATACGAGAAATTATTCCAGGCTGTGCAATTTCTACAGATATCATTGCTGGATTTTGTGGAGAAACTGAGGAAGAACACAACGAAACTCTTTCACTTATGGAAGAAGTTCAATATGATTATGCCTTTAATTTCTTTTATTCTGAGCGTCCTAAAACATTAGCAGAAAGAAAATTTGAAGACGATGTAACACAAGAAGTAAAAAAAAGAAGATTGGCGGAAATAATTGTCGTTCAAAGAAAAAGTGCGGGAAAAATAAACGAAACTACACTCGGAAAGACCTATAAGGTGTTGGTCGAAGGATTCTCTAAAAAATCGAAGGAATATCTTTTCGGTCGAAACTCGCAGAACGCAGCGATAGTTTTTCCAAAAGAAAATTATAAATCAGGACAATATGTTAACGTGAAGGTGGATAATTGCACAACGGCAACCCTTCTTGGAACCGCTTTAAATTTAGCCTAATAATGATGGATGTTCAAAAAGCAAAACAAAGGTTTGGTATTATTGGATCATCTCCTAGTTTAAACAGAGCTATTGAAACCGCAATGCAAGTAGCACCTACTGATTTATCTGTTCTTATAACTGGGGAAAGTGGCACAGGAAAAGAAGCTATGCCGCAAATAATTCACCAATTTAGTGTTCGTAAACATGGGCCATATATCGCGGTTAATTGCGGGGCAATACCTGACGGGACAATTGATTCAGAACTATTTGGTCACGAAAAAGGATCATTTACGGGTGCTTCAGGAGAAAGAAAAGGATATTTTGAAGTTGCTAACGGAGGAACCATTTTCTTAGATGAGGTTGCTGAATTACCAATGCAAACACAAGTGCGATTGCTTAGAGTACTAGAAACAGGGGAATTCATGAAAGTAGGCTCGTCTAAAGTTCAGAAAACTGATGTTAGAATCGTTGCCGCTACGAACGTTAATGTTACGCAAGCAATATCGAAAAATAAATTTCGAGAAGATCTATTTTACAGATTAAACACTGTTCCTATTCAGATACCTGCCTTGCGTGAACGGAAAGCAGATATTTATCTTCTTTTTAGGAAATTCGCTTCTGACTTTGCAGAAAAATATAGAATGCCGTCTATACGTCTTGATGAAGCGGCACAGCATGTTTTATCAAGCCATAGGTGGCCTGGAAACATACGTCAATTAAAAAATATTACAGAGCAAATTTCAATTATTGAGCAGGATAGAAATGTTTCAAGTGATGTACTAATAAAGTATCTGCCGACTTATAATGAAAATAAACTCCCCGTTCTTTTTAGTGAAACCAATGAAGAATCAAACGTTACCGATAGAGAGCTGCTTTACAAAGTTCTTTTTGATATGAAGAAAGACATGACTGATTTGAAAAAATTAGTTGCTGAAGTTATTAAGAATGGCGGTGAAATTGATCTAGGAGGTGACAATGCTCGCATTGTTCAGAAATTGTATGATGATGAACCTCTTTCAGTTGCTCATGACACCACCTTGCATATACCAACAAGCCCTCCGTCAGATGGGGAAACAGTTGTAATGCCTTCCTCATACGGAAACGCAGATTACCATCAGCCTACTGAAATAATTGAAGAGTCACTTTCGTTAGAAGACCAAGAAATTGAATTAATAAAAAAGGCGTTAGAAAAATACAGAGGTAAACGAAAATATGCAGCTAAAGAACTAGGAATTTCGGAACGAACATTGTACCGGAAAATCAAAGAATATAACCTAAGTTGATTCGCTTCGCTAAAATATTATTTATTCTAATAACTTTATTTATTTTAAGTGGCTGTGCTGGTGGCAGATACTCTTTCACGCAAGGTATACCAGACCCAAATATAAATACCGTTTCTATTCAATATTTCACAAATCAAGCGCCCTTGGCTAAGCCTACATTGAGTAATTCATTTACTGAATCGTTAAAAGATTTGTTCCAAACACAAACTAAATTAGCTCTAGTTAGTAAATACGGTGATTTACAATTTGAAGGTTATGTTTCAGGATATAGAACAGCACCGGTTGCTATTACAGGAAATGAAACTGCAGCTAAAAACAGATTAACAATTTCCGTTAAAGTGAAGTTTGTAAATACGCAACAACCAGAGAAAAATTATGAGCAAAGTTTTTCACGTTATTCGGAATACAATAGTAATTTAGATTTAACAGCTGTGGAAGATGAGTTGATTGTCGAAATTAATGACCAACTCGTTCAAGATATTTTTAACAAAGCTATGAGTAATTGGTAAACGTGAATAAATCTTCCTTTTATTACTCCTTAGAAAATCTGAACAAGATTGGCGACATCGAAAGTATCGTTAGTGAGTTTCCCTATTTTCAAACGGCACGATTGTTATTGTTAAAAAAAAAGTGCAATTCGGAGGATATTCATTTCTCTCAAGAGCTAAAAAAAACGGCTATTTATGCAGGAAATCGAAAAATTCTTTATTATCTAATTCTCTACAAAGCATTTACCGAAAAATTAGTAGAAATAGATAAATCTATTTCTGATGAAGATAAAGTATCCGAAAATATACTCAAGCCTGACAAGAAAAATGAAGATTCTTCAAATGAACAACCATCCAAATCAAATTTAGATAAACAAATTATTGAACAAGCTGTCGCTTATTCAATCGAAAAAGATGTTCTAGAAATTAGTGAGAAAGAAACTATTTCTAAGGATTCTTTAGCACTGCCCGAAATCGTTGAAATTGACATCTCAAACCTTTCTTTTACCGAATGGTTAAGATACAGTTCAGAAAATGATGAAAAAATCGTTAAGCAGAAGTCAATTGAAACTTTAATTGAAAATTTTATTGAAAACGAGCCTAAGGTTAATACCTCCAAAACGAAATTCTTCTCTCCCTCAGAATTAGCAAGGCAGAGCATACAAGACAACGAAGATTTTATTACTGAAACTTTAGCGAAAATATACGTTGCTCAGGGCAACTACGCTAAGGCAATTAAAGCTTTTGAACGATTAAGCTTGAATTATCCCGAAAAAAGCATTTATTTTGCCGACCAAATTAAATCCGTAGAGGATCTTATTAAAGAAAAGTAATCATGATTTTAATTAGCGTATTAATAACAATAGTTTGCTTACTCCTTATAGGGGTAGTGTTAATTCAGAATTCTAAGGGTGGCGGTTTATCTTCGTCATTTGGTCAAGGAAACCAAGTAATGGGTGTAAGAAAAACTACCGATTTTCTTGAAAAAGCAACCTGGGGATTGGCAATTGGTTTATTGGTCCTATGCTTAGCTTCTGCTGCTACAATTGGCGGTATAGGTGAAACAGAAATAAAACAAAGTAAAATTCAAAATCAAATTAACAACGTACAACTTCCTCAACAGGAAACTCAGCAGCAACCTGTTTCAGCTCCAACGGAATAGCACTTTAGATAAAAAAGCTTTTAGAATGTCAGTTTGTCTATCTTACTGACATTTTTTTATTCAAAACATTCCTAAACTGCAATATTGTCGCTGAATAAGCTACAATAATGTAATGGCATAGAATATGTAATTCCATTCGTAACAACAATTAGAATTATAACTTAATTACATAAATACAAAAACATGGCAATAAATGTTAAACCATTAGCAGACAGAGTAATTGTAGAACCTGCTGCAGCTGAGTTAAAAACAGCAGGCGGAATCATCATCCCTGATACAGCAAAAGAAAAACCACAAAAAGGAAAGGTACTTGCTGTTGGAACTGGTAAAATTGATGAGCCAATGACAGTAACAATTGGTGATGAAGTGCTTTACGGTAAATATTCTGGGACAGAAGTTACGATTGAAGGTCAAGACCTTCTTATCATGAGAGAATCTGATTTGTACGCGATTATCTAATCGCAATTTTTAAAAAAACTTAAAATTTAACAACAATGGCAAAAGACATCCATTTCGATATTGACGCAAGAGATCAACTTAAAAGAGGAGTTGACAAATTAGCTGATTCAGTAAAAGTAACATTAGGACCAAAAGGAAGAAATGTTGTTATCGACAAAAAATTTGGCGCACCACAAATCACAAAAGATGGTGTTACCGTGGCAAAAGAGATTGAATTAAAAGACCCTGTAGAAAATATGGGAGCTCAAATGCTTAAAGAAGTAGCTTCCCTTACTAACGATGTGGCTGGTGACGGAACCACTACTGCAACAGTATTAGGTCAGGCAATTATTACTGGAGGGCTTAAAAGCGTGGCTGCAGGTGCAAATCCAATGGACATTAAAAAAGGTATAGATAAAGCTGTTAAAGTTATAGTAGCTGGTCTTAAAGACATCAAACAAGATGTTGGTGACGATTTAGCAAAAATTGAACAAGTAGCTACTATCTCTGCTAACAATGATAACCATATTGGAAAAAATATTGCAGAGGCGATGAAAGCTGCTGGGAAAGAAGGTGTAATTACAGTAGAAGAAGCAAAAGGAACTGAAGATGAGTTGAAAACTGTTGAAGGAATGCAATTCGATAGAGGATACCTTTCTCCATACTTTGTTACGAACGCAGAGAAAATGGAAACCGAAATGGAGTCTCCATATATTTTGATTCACGACAAGAAAGTATCTACGATGAAAGACATCCTTCCTGTACTTGAGGCAACTGCTCAAACTGGCAAAGGGTTAATTATTATAGCTGAAGATGTTGATGGCGAAGCTTTAGCTACTTTAGTTGTAAATAAATTAAGAGGTTCTCTTAAAATTGCGGCTGTAAAAGCACCAGGATTTGGAGATAGGCGAAAAGCAATGTTAGAGGACATAGCTATCCTAACTGGAGGAACTGTAATTTCTGACGAAACAGGAATGAAATTAGAAGACACGACACTTGATATGCTGGGTACTGCAGAAAAAATAACTATTGACAAAGACAATACTACAATAGTTAATGGTGCAGGAGAGAAAGATTTAATTTTAGCTAGAGTAAATCAGATTAAAGCTCAAGTTGAAACAACAACTTCTGATTATGATAGAGAAAAACTTCAAGAAAGACTAGCTAAATTAGCTGGGGGTGTTGCTGTATTATATGTAGGGGCAATGACAGAAGTTGAAATGAAAGAAAAGAAAGATAGAGTCGATGATGCACTTGCTGCAACAAGAGCTGCAGTTGAAGAAGGTATTGTTCCTGGTGGAGGTGTTGCATACATTAGAGCCGCAACTACTCTTGATGCAAAATCTGGAGAAAATGAAGACGAAAACACCGGTATAGCAATCGTAAAAAGAGCTGTTGAAGAACCTCTTAGACAAATTGTTGCTAATGCAGGTGGCGAAGGAGCCGTTATCGTTAACAAAATAAAAGAAGGTAAAGCAGATTTCGGTTATAACGCTAGAACCGAAGTGTTTGAAAATTTATTTAAAGCAGGAGTAATCGACCCTACAAAAGTTACCCGTGTTGCAATAGAAAATGCTGCTTCAATTGGAAGTATGTTATTAACAACAGAATGTGTTATCACAGATGAAGTTGAAGAAGATGGCGGCGGTGCTGCTGGAATGCCTCCTATGGGAGGAATGGGTGGCGGAATGCCTGGCATGATGTAAGCGTATTAATTATAATACTTTAAAGCCCTACTCTCAAAAGAGTGGGGCTTTTAGTTTCCAAAAAAAATTACCTTTAGCTTTGCAAAATAACCCATGAAATTAGACAAAAACGCCAATGACCAAGAAAAATTGGAAAAGGCAAACATCTCTAATGACATGTTTGCCGGAAGAGAAAAACGTTTCATTAATCTAATTATCGACACAATTATGTACTACCTTATAGCTACATTAATTATGTTAATAATCAATGTCTTAGGAGAAGATATGAAAGAAAATACTTTCTACACTTACCTTATAATGTATGGTTCGCATTTCACATATTATTCTTTACTGGAACACTTTGCCAGAGGAAAAACTGTTGGTAAATTTATTACTAAGACTCGTGTTTTAACTAAAACCCGAGAATTACCCTCTTTACACACGACCATGCTTCGATCTTTTTGCAGGTTTATTCCCTTTGAAGCCTTCTCTAACCTAGGGAAGCCCCCAAGAGGATGGCATGACTCATTTTCAAAAACATATGTAATCAACGACTAAATGAGTATCTGGTTTCAAGAATATAAACTGAAAGATTTTGAACAGTTCAACACGAAGAATATTCACCATTCTTTAGGAATAGAGTTTACCAAAATAGGCCACAAATCATTAATTGCAACGATGCCCGTTGATGAGCGTACCATCCAACCAGCTGGAATACTTCATGGAGGTGCATCCGTTGTTTTGGCCGAATCTTTAGGCAGTGTCGGATCTAATTTAATTGTAGACCCTTCCCTGTTTTACTGTGTTGGTCAATCGATTAACGCTAATCACATTCGCCCTACGCAATCAGGAAAAGTTACTGGGACTGCTTTACCAATACACCTTGGAAAAGCAAGCCACATTTGGTCCATCGAAATTAAAAATGAGAAAGGAAAATTAGTCTGTGTTTGTAGACTGACAATGGCGATTATCAAGAAATAAATCCTTGCCTCGTTAAAGCAATAGAGTATTTAAGCTATGTTTTAAACTAATTCCCAGCCCCAAACTACCAGCAAATAACGCATCAACTTACCTAAAAACATTATAGCTAGCACAAGCGTAACTTTTGCTCTAAAAACCCCTAGAGCAATAGCAAGTACATCCCCTACAAAAGGCAGCCAGCAAAAAAAAGCAGTCAGACTTCCATACTTGTCTATCCATGATTTAAAACGAAAGACTTTCTCTTGATGCACTCTAAGTTTACTTTCAATCCAGCTCCATTTACCTAAATAGCCAAGATAGAATGAACTCATACCACCCATGGTGTTGCCAACTGCTGCCACAGCTACGATACCAAAACCATCAAAGCCTGCTACAAGCATTCCTGCTACTACTACTTCAGAACTAAACGGCACAATCGTCGCTGCTAAAAAAGTGGCTACAAATAATCCGAAATACCCTAGTTCAACATAGTCCATAATAGAATTGCAAGTTTAAAGGTTAAAGTCTAAAGAAATTAGAACTATTGAAATATTTCAGTATCAGCTTTACGTTTCCCTTTGCGCTTTTTACTTTATCACCTCTACCTTATCAACAAAAAATAACACTTATCAACAAAGCGTTTCTCAAGGTAAAACGAACCTTTAATATCGTTAAAATTGCATGTTATAGACATTTAGAAACCCAATAGAGTGATTAAAATTAAAAACGCATTAGTTTCTGTATTTTACAAGGATAACCTTGAACCGATAATTCAAAAACTGAATGAACTCGGTGTGAAAATATACTCTACCGGAGGTACTCAGAAATTTATTGAATCTAAAGGTGTAGCTGTTACACCTGTTGAAAAACTTACTTCGTACCCTTCTATTTTAGGTGGAAGGGTAAAAACATTACATCCAAAAGTATTTGGCGGTATCTTGGCCAGAAGAGAATTAGATAGTGATCGAGAGCAATTAGCAGAATATGAAATTCCTGAATTGGATTTAGTGATTGTAGACCTCTACCCATTCGAAGAAACAGTTTCATCTGATGCTAGCGAGCAAGATATTATTGAAAAAATTGACATAGGTGGCATCTCCTTGATTCGCGCAGCTGCTAAAAACTTCAAAGATGTAACTATCATTTCATCAAAAAATCAGTACGAAGTTCTTTTAGAAATTTTGACTGCAAAAGAAGGGGTTACAACTATTTCTGAACGTAAGAAATTTGCAACAGAAGCATTCAATATTTCATCGCATTACGATAGTGCGATTTTTAATTATTTCTGTGATAGAGATGCCCATGCTTTTAAGTCTAGTATTCAGAATTCTCAAGTCTTGAGATACGGAGAAAACCCACATCAAAAAGGTGTTTTCTATGGTAATCTCAATGAAATGTTTGAGAAGCTTCACGGTAAAGAATTATCTTACAACAACCTTTTAGATATTGACGCTGCGGTTAATTTGATAGATGAATTTAATACCGATAAACCAACATTCGCTGTTCTAAAACATAATAATGCTTGTGGCCTTGCAACTCGCGATACATTAGTGGATGCATGGAAAGATGCCTTAGCTGGTGACCCAACTTCTGCTTTTGGCGGAATTTTAATAACCAATAAAACAATAGACAAAGCAACCGCTGAGGAAGTAAACAAGTTATTCTGTGAAGTTGTCATTTCAACTGGCTATGATACAGATGCAGAAGAGATTCTAAAGTCTAAAAAAAACCGAGTGCTTCTAAAAAGAAAAAAAGCTTCACTTCCAGCTAAGCAATTCAGAACTATTTTGAATGGTGTATTAGAGCAAGACAAAGACTTAAAAGTTGAAACCTCAGCTGATTTGACAACCGTAACCATTAAAGAACCTACTGAAAGCGAAATTGCAGATATGCTCTTCGCTAATAAACTAGTAAAGCATACTAAGTCTAACACTATTGTTTTTGCAAGAAACAACCAGTTATTGTCAAGTGGAACTGGACAAACATCGCGAGTTGATGCACTAAATCAAGCAATTGAAAAAGCCAATAAATTTGGATTCGATCTAAAAGGTGCCTCAATGGCTTCTGATGCATTTTTTCCTTTTCCAGATTGTGTAGAAATAGCCGACAAAGTTGGAATAACTGCAGTTATTCAGCCCGGAGGATCAATTAAAGATCAGCAGTCGATTGACTACTGCAACAACAACAATCTTGCTATGGTTCTTACAGGAACTCGACATTTTAAACATTAATAAATTATGGGATTATTCGATTTTTTCACACAAGAAATTGCTATCGATTTAGGAACGGCAAACACGTTAATCATACATAACGACAAAGTAGTTGTTGATGAGCCATCGATTGTTGCCGTAGATAGGGCTTCAGGAAAAGTAATTGCAGTTGGTCGAAGAGCACAGCAAATGCATGGAAAAACTCATGAAGACATCAAGACCATTAGACCACTAAAAGATGGAGTAATTGCCGATTTCTATGCTGCAGAGCACATGATTCGTGAGATGATTAAAATGATTAATCCAGGTCGCAAATTAATACAACCATCACACAAAATGGTTATTTGCATCCCTTCAGGTATTACGGAAGTTGAAAAACGTGCTGTACATGATTCTGCAGAGCATGCTGGTGCAAAAGATGTCTACTTAATTCATGAGCCGATGGCTGCTGCTATTGGCATAGGGATTGATGTTTTGGAGCCGATGGGAAATATGATTATAGACATAGGTGGCGGCACCAGTGAAATTGCAGTTATCGCGCTTGGAGGAATCGTATGTGATAAATCTATCCGGGTGGCTGGTGATGAATTTACTGGTGATATTGAAGATTATATGCGGCGTCAGCATAATATTTTGATTGGTGAGCGTTCTGCTGAATGTATTAAAATAGAAGTTGGTTCTGCAATGACAGATTTGGACGAAGTGCCACCAGATTATGCAGTTCACGGTAGAGATTTAATGACCGGTATTCCTAAAGAAATTCATGTATCAGCCAATGAAATTGCTCATGCCTTAGACAAATCAATTGCAAAAATTGAAGAGGCAATAATGAGTGCATTAGAAATGACACCTCCCGAGTTATCTGCCGATATTTACAAAACTGGGATATACTTAGCTGGCGGAGGGTCGATGCTTAGGGGTTTAGATAAACGCATTTCGCTAAAAACGAAATTACCTGTTCATGTTGCCGAAGATCCATTAAGAGCTGTGGCTAGAGGAACGGGAATAGCGCTTAAAAATGCCGATCGTTTCCCTTTCCTTATTCGTAGATAAAAACGAGCTAAATTGAATGCGAAATATTGTAAACTTTTTATGGAAGAACAATTTCACTATTTTATTCCTCATTTTAGAGTTTATAGCTTTCACTCTCCTTATTCAAACAAACCGCTTTCACAAAGCTAGTTTTATTAGTAATACCAATGCCATGTCTGGTGGGGTATATTCTGCGTATTCAAGTGTAACTGATTATCTTCAGCTTAAAAGTGTTAGCCAAGAAGTTGCTGCAGAAAATGCCAAACTCAAATCTGCATCTAGTTTATCTTTTATTAAGATGCGCGGAAGCCATGTATATATTGATGATACTCTTTACTTTCAGCAATACAAATACCTTAGCGCCAAGGTGGTAAACAATTCAGTCTACAAAAGAAACAACCACATCATAATTAATCAAGGTGCAGAACAAGGTATTAAGCCAGGAATGGGTGTAATTAGTTCTAAAGGATTGGTTGGTTTGGTAAAAGATGTATCTGCGCATTACTCTGCTGTGGTTTCAGTTTTAAATGGAAATACACAAATTAGCGTTAAACTTAAAAAGAATAATTATTTTGGAATAATGAGCTGGGAGAGTGATGATAATTCAACCACAGCTACTGTAAATAAAATTCCTAGCCACGTTGATTTACAAATTGGTGATACTATTATATCTAAAGGAGCATCTACAATTTTTCCTGAAGGAATTCTAGCAGGTACTGTTAGCGATTTTAAGGCAATTCCCGGAAGTGATTTTTACAACATAAAAATAGAGTTGACTACCAATTTCAGCAATCTATCATACGTCTATATTGTGAAAAATCTGCTCAAAACGGAGCAACAGGAACTGGAGGAAAAAATAGAGGAGAACAATGATTAATGATCTTCCTAAAATAGCAATACGCTTTTTAGCACTTATACTCCTGCAAGTTCTCGTGCTTAATAACGTTGCGTTTAGTGGCAGCATTAACCCGTACTTGTATATATTGTTCATCCTCATGCTTCCCTTTGATACTCCAAAGTGGCTAATTCTAGTTTTGTCATTTTTCCTTGGTTTATCGATTGATGTTTTTACCAGTACTATAGGCATGCACGCTGCAGCTAGTTTATTTATGGCCTATGCTAGAAACTATTTACTTAAATTATTTGCTCCAAGAGACGGATACGACCCTATTCTCGCGCCAACGATTCAAGACATGGGGTTAGTTTGGTTTTTGGCTTACTGTAGTATTTTAACATTTTTCCACCACGCCTTCTTATTTACTATCGAAATATTTCGGTTTACTGAGTTTTTTCCAACGCTAGGTAGGGCTATTCTAAGTTCAATATTCACGATTATTTTGATACTTATTAGTCAGCTACTAATTTACCGTAAAAATTAGCGATGAACGACTATCAAGATCGAAGATACATACTCATTGCCATCTTTTTAGTAGTCGCAATAACCTATATTTTTAGATTGTTTTATATCCAAGTAATTGATGATTCCTATAAATTATCTGCGAATAACCTTGCGCTAAAACATGTGACACTGTATCCTCCAAGAGGCTTAATTTACGACCGAAATAACAAGCTATTAGTTTATAATGAAGCTGCTTACAATCTAATGGTCATTCCACGTGAGGTAAAAAATATTGACACCAACGAATTCTGCAAACTCATTAATTTAACTCGAGAAGAATTTGACAAGCGTATGGTGAAAATTCGGAAGCATTCGACACGCAAAGCCTCAGTCATATCCGAAAGTATAACGGCTGAAGAATGGTCAAAAATAGTTGAAAGTTTATCTCAATTCAATGGCTTTTATGGAGAAGAACGCACTGTGCGAAAATATTCTTCATCAATGGCTGGTCATGCTTTAGGCTATTTAAATGAGGTAAGCCCATCAATTCTAGATCGCCTTCCATATTACCAACGTGGAGATAAAATTGGTGCCTCTGGAATAGAAAAACAATACGAAAAAGAGCTCCGTGGCACAAGAGGAATAGCGATAAAAATGCGCGATAATCATATGCGAATTAAAGGTAGTTATAAAGGAGGAAAGTATGATACGATTCCAAAAGCGGGATTCGAAATAAAACTCACACTCGATGGTAATTTGCAAGCTTACGGGGAACGGCTCATGCAAAACAAAACTGGAAGTATCGTTGCTATTGAGCCTTCAACAGGCGAAATTCTTGCATTGGTAACGAGCCCAAGTTATGACCCCAACAAATTAGTTGGCCGCGGGAGGTCAGAATATTACAACTCCATTTCGAACAATGACTCGCTGTCCCCATGGTTTAATCGTGCGTTGGAAGCGCAATACCCCCCGGGTTCAATCTTTAAATTGGTGCAAGCTTTAATTGGTTTAGAGGAGGGTGTAATAAAAAAAAGTACTGGTTTTATTTGTGACAAAAAACCAATGAATTGTCATAACCACCCAGCACCAACGAACTTGTTAAAAGCCATTCAATTCTCCTGTAATCCCTACTTTCATGATGCAGTAAAACTAATCATACAACAAGGAAAAAGCCGCAGTATTTTTACTGATAGTCAACTAGGCCTAGCAAAATGGGAGAACCACATTGCTAGTTTTGGGCTAGGACACAAGTTAGATGTCGATTTTCCGTTGATGAAGTCTGGTAACATCCCTGGAGTAGATTTTTACAACAAACTATACGGAAAACGAAGATGGGCCTATAGCACAATTTATTCATTAAGTATTGGTCAAGGTGAGGTGCTTGTTGTTCCCTTGCAAATGGCAAATTTAGCTGCGATATTTGCCAATCGAGGATATTATTATACTCCTCACCTCATTAAGTCGATTGGCAAGAATGATTCTATTCCAGAGAAGTATTTAGTTAAAAACGAAACGACCGTTGCCACCGAGCATTATGATGCTGTTATAGATGCTATGCAACAAGTTGTTGAAGCGGATCACGGTACCGCAAGAAGTGGCAGAATTGATAGCGTAGAAGTCTGCGGAAAAACAGGAACCGTTCAAAATCCACATGGCGAAGATCATTCCGTTTTTATGGCTTTCGCTCCAAAAAATAATCCAGAAATTTCAATTATCGTTTATGTAGAAAATTCTGGGTTTGGTGGAACATGGGCTGCACCAATTGCAAGCCTCATGATGGAACAGTACCTTAAAGGAGGAATAACCGATACTTTAAAAGAGGAACGCATTTTAGCTGCAGATTTTATTCATGGGATCAATATCAAGTGAGAAATAGAATTAACATATTTCAAAATGTAGATTGGGCACTTATTATAATCTTTCTAATCCTAATGATGATGGGCTGGTTGAACATCTATGCGGCAACTTATAGTGAAGATCATCAGAGCTTATTCGACTTCTCGCAAAGCTATGGAAAACAACTACTTTGGATTGGCACCGCTCTTGGTCTAGGTTTAGTTATACTCATGCTTGAAGAACGCTTTTTTAGCACGTTTTCAAATCTTATATACTTTGGTGGCGTACTTTTACTTATTGCTGTCCTTATTTTTGGGAAAGAGATAAAAGGAGCAAAATCGTGGTTCGTAATTGCCAATACAATAAGCCTACAGCCTTCAGAAATAGCTAAGTATGGCACGGCATTAGCACTTTCTAAATTTGTAGGCGAGTATAACGTAAAAATGCAGTCATTTAAAAGTCAATTTCAAGCTGCAGCGATTTTAATCATTCCGATAATTTTGATATTACTTCAGCCTGATCCTGGATCAGTACTCGTTTTTTGCTCTTTTATATTTGCCATGTACCGAGAAGGCCTTTCAGGGAACATTTTACTAATCGGATTGGGCGCTATTGTGCTTTTTATGTTGGCAATAATCCTCCGAGTATCGTCAATAGATTTACCGTTCGAATTGATTCTTGATGGTAAATACATTTTAATAATTGCTCTAACCGCCATTGCTGGAATTGTGTTTTGGCTTATCAAGAATTATAAGCAAGCCAAGTTCATTGTTTTTGGAGTGCTTCTTATTTGCATTGGATATATTATGAGTATAGATTACATTTTCGAAAATGTATTAAAATCCCATCATCAAGATAGAATTAATGACCTGCTCGGAGTAACGTTCGACCCCAGTGGAGCAGGTTATAATGTTAATCAATCTAAAATAGCAATAGGTTCTGGAGGATTCTATGGCAAAGGTTTTTTGCAAGGAACACAGACCAAGCTAGATTTTGTACCTGAGCAAAGTACCGATTTTATATTCTGCACAATTGGCGAAGAATGGGGATTTATTGGAAGCTTTGTAGTCATTAGTTTATTTATGTTCTTGATTATTAAAATAATCACCATTGCAGAGCGCCAAAAAGCAAAATTTAGTAGAGTATTCTGTTATTGTGCTGCTTCAATTTTCTTCTTACACTTTATGATTAATCTGGGTATGACAATAGGATTAGCCCCTGTAATTGGCATCCCTTTGCCTTTCTTTAGTTATGGAGGTTCATCTTTATGGTCATTTACTATCCTTATTTTTACTGTAATAAGATTAGATAGCGAACGGAAATATTTATTAGGTTAGTTACTTTGGTGTTGAATTAATAGTGAATGACTCCATAATACCTATTAAAATAAAACTTAAAGGCAACTAGACTGACCGCATCATGACAAATAAAGGGTCATTAAGAATAACAATGATAAAAGGTTGCCTTTTTAATGGAATGGCTAATTTTTCAATCCAAAATCCCTAGACAAAAAGCTATTTGATGATTGGTTTCTGAGGAAAGTATTCATCATGGAAAAGGCAATGACTAATCGATTCGAATTTGCAAATGTTTCAATAAATGGTGAAAATATAGATCAAGATAAACTCATTGCCTAGTCATATTCTATTTCACAGCTAATGAAAAGGAGAACTATAAGGTAAAAAATTATTCCTTGGCCGCATCGCAATAAAAATTAAATAAATAGAAATATTAGAGTTTTTCTTCTAACTGACTGAGAGTAAAAGTTCGGAACCGAACAAAATAATAAGCTGGAAATATATAGAGAGCTATAGCTATAGTGTAGGTACTAAAAGTAAGCCCCAATTGAGGAATAAAAAGGAATCCGAATAAAAAAGTCGTAATAATGCCACCAAGAGTAGATATAGAATAAATGGTACCCACAGAATTACCCACTTCCTTTACTTCCCTAGAAATCAGCTGTATAATAAGCGGTGAAACCATTCCAAAACACACCAAAGGAGGAAATACAAAGCAGAGGCTTGAAATAACAATACCCAGTTTTAGATTCATCCCCAGCGTTGCAGTCATTATCATTGAGGATGTAAAAGGCATGATTGTAACGAAAATTGCTGAGGCTAAAATTATATAATGTAAAATAAGTTTATGGGGATACTTTTCTGAAATTACCCCACCTAGAAGATATCCAGTAGTAAGACCTCCCATAGTAACAGCCAAGGTTGTGGCCCAGACATACAAAGAAGCCCCATATGAAGGTGCTATAAGTTTAGCACCTAATAATTCAACGGCCATTACGGCACCTCCTTCGATTATTGATATGGATATTAGGTACCAGAAAGATGTGGGATATTTACTTTTTCTATTTAGATTCATTGTTTCAATTATTTAAACAGCCGTACCCCTTCTTCTAAGCTCTTGTTTGTAGTGTTATCAATCATGTTAGTTCGCCACTCTACTATCGATTTAAGATTTATATGCTCCAAAATAGGAAGATCATCAGTAAAAACAATAGCATCGCCTTTTCCCACATTATTTTCCAACCCTCTATTACCAAGCAATAAATCCTGAACAAAGCCTTCGACTATACAACAATTATTGATTCTGTTTCCATCAAATGCAATATCAGGAACATCAACAGAACCAATAATAATAAAATCACAGGGACTATCAGGTTCGCAATTTTCTACATGAAATACGGTATTGGAAAAACCGGCTGCTTTCAATGTTGCGACAATTGAACGGAATGGCAAACCTTCTACTTCATCAAAATGACCTTGGAAGTTAACTAGCAAAAGCCCTCCGGGTTTTAATATCTTTAAGGCTTCTTCAAAGCTTTCTTTGGTTAGAACATATGGCGGTTGTACCTCTCCTTTGAGCATATCGAAAACGATGACATCATATTTCTTAGTTGTAGTTTTTAAATAATGTCTGGCATCATCAATTATAAAATTCGTGTTCTTAGAATCGAATAAAAAATAATCTTTAGATAATTGATACATGCGTTTATCTATTTCGATTGCATCTATATTCAAGTCCAGTCGTGTTAATTCACTTGCTACGCTTCCTCCGCCAAAACCTAATAATAAAATGTCACTTCCAATTGGCTTAGTTGAGCATATAGTTGAAATCATGTGAACATAATACCAATATGAATAGCCGTTAGCGGAATTCACAAATGTTTGCGGAATAGCATTTACCAACATAGAGCGATCTGTCACTTCTACATCCGGATAATACTCATCGAGCACTCTTAACTGACCCAATAATCCTTCACTTTCATAGCGGATATTATATTTACTCGAATTAACCGAATTATGAATATTTGACTTGTAAACAGAATTAGATTCAAAAAGAAAAATCACTGCGATAACAATGATAAAAATCATTCTCGAATTGCGATACAACAATAATGCAGTCGTAATTAACAATACCCCTGAAACAAACATATTAGGGACGGTAATACCATATTCCTCAATGATGAAAAATCCAAGAAGAAATGTCATGAAAATACCCCCAATAGTAGATATCGAGTATACAAACCCAGCATTTTTTCCAGATTTTTTTACGTCTGCTGTTGCCAATAAAATAATTACAGGCGAAGTGCTACCCAAGAATACAAGAGGAAATCCAAATAGCAAAACAGCGGATAATACCGCACCAACATAGAAGTTAAAATCACCTGTAAATTTTAGAATAGTATGGGCAATGATGGGCATAAACCCAATCAGTACCCCGCTAACCATTAATTGCACAAAAACTAAATTTTGCGGTTTATACTTCATGGATAATCGCCCACCCAAATAGTACCCAACGGTAAGACACAATAGAGTAATACCTATTACTGTAGTCCAAACAATGAGTGATGAGCCATAATAAGGCGTCATCATCTTTGCCCCAACTAATTCCACCGCCATTACAGTGGCCCCTTCAACAAAAGCTAGTAAAAAATATGGCCAGATAGATGTATGCTCATATTGTGAGGCTGAAGAAGATTTGGTGCTAATGACTCTAATACTATTCGATTTCTTCTTCCCCACTTTTTTATATATTAAGATGCAATTTAAATAGATTTTTAATGCTATCAAAATTAGTTGTCAATAAAACCAAGGCCTGGAATTTTACCTCGAAAAAAATAGTTTTACATGAACAAGTATTTCTGATAAGAATATTATTAAAGCTCATGAAAAATTGGAATGCATAGGAAATTAAAATAGGAAGATTACTAATTTAACTGATTAAAATATAAAATTGAATGGTCTAGCAAATTATTTACCCCTCAAAAAATATCAACACCTTTGTCAAACAAAACCTAAACTGCATTAAAACAAAGCAAGTGATTCGTTAAGGCCAAAATGAAATATTTGGCGATGAATTGAATGATAATTTTAGAATGTTATGGACTATATTAAGTTAGGGCTACTTTTTTCCGCGTTTGGATGTTTTTTTGAGGTGATTTTCACAGCAGCTTATGATAGTGTCGAACAATATATCAAAGAGGGTAAAAAAAAAGTTGATGTGCGATTCTATGGGTACTGGAGTTTTTTATACATACTTGTTTATGGCATTGCCCTGCCCGCCTTTTGGATACTTATAGCTGTTCCATTTATATATCCTCTTTATTGGGGGCTGCGGGGGCTGATATATGGGGTCTCTTTCCATATTGGGGAATACATCTGCATGTATATATTACACCTTATTTTCGGGCAATCCCCATCTGAAGGGCATTATAAAGGCAAATATGATTCCATTAATAATTTTATCCGACTTAGCTATTTTCCAATTTTTATAATTGAAGCTTTTGCCTTTGAAAAGGTATACGAATGGTTCATTTAAACGAAAGCCCCTGAACAAAATAACGATTACGAAAAGAAATTAAAATACCGACTAAACCTCACGGAGTGTTTTAATTTTAATATTTTTTCAACCATTATTCGAAAGCAGGAATACCTGTTATATCCATTCCGGTAATTAACAGGTGAATATCATACGTGCCTTCATAAGTAATTACCGATTCTAAATTTGCCATATGGCGCATCATTGGGTACTCGTTAGAAATTCCCATAGCACCGTGCATTTGTCTCGCTTCGCGAGCAATTCTTAATGCCATATCAACATTATTACGTTTCGCCATAGAAATTTGAGAGGAAGTCGCTTTATCATCATTTTTAAGTTGACCTAATCTAAAAGTCAATAATTGTGCTTTTGTAATTTCAGTAATCATTTCAGCTAATTTCTTTTGCTGTAATTGGAAACTACCAATTGGTTTTCCAAACTGAATACGCTCTTTAGAATAACGTAAAGCAGCGTCATAGCAATCAAGTGCGGCACCGATTGCCCCCCAAGCAATTCCATAACGAGCAGAATCTAAACATTGAAGTGGAGCACCTAAACCATCTTTATTGGGTAATATATTTTCTTTAGGAACTTTAACATTATTAAAAATTAGCTCCCCTGTAGAAGATGCCCTAAGGGAATGTTTTCCATGCATTTCAGGCGTTTCGAATCCTTCCATACCTCTTTCGACAATAAGCCCCTTTATTCTTCCCTCATCATTTTTTGCCCATACCACAGCGCAGTCCGCAAATGGAGCGTTAGATATCCACATTTTAGCCCCATTAAGAATGTAGTGATCTCCAGCATCTTTAATGTTAGTAACCATTCCTCCTGGATTAGAACCAAAATCTGGCTCTGTTAACCCGAAACATCCAATAATCTCACCTGTTGCTAACTTTGGTAAATATTTTTGTTTCTGCTCTTCGCTCCCAAATTTCCAAATTGGGTACATGACCAAAGAGCTTTGAACAGATGAAGTAGAGCGCAAGCCAGAATCGCATCTCTCCAATTCTTGCATAATTAAACCGTAAGAAATCTGGTCTAAACCTGGTCCTCCATATTCTTCTGGTATATAAGGTCCGAAACCCCCAATTGCACCTAAGCCCGGAATAATTTGCTTAGGAAATTCAGCTCTTTCATAATAGTCTTCTATTATGGGGCTAACCTCTTGCTTTACCCATGCCCTCGCTGAGTCTCGTATAAGTTTATGTTCATCACTAAGCAAATCATCCATCAAATAATAATCATGTGCTTCGTATCTATCGTCTGCCATTTGTTCTATTTTGGGGAGCAAAAATAGCAAATAAGTTTCGTTCGAAGCTCAAACAAGTTTGTCTTAGCAAGTATTTTAGTTGAAATTATTTTAGTTTGTTATATTTGAGCTATAAAATCTTAACTATTATGAAAAAAACAGTACTTTCTATATTCGCATTAGCCGTATTCGCAATAATTTTAACATCTAGTTCTGGGGGTCGTACAGATGGGAGATCAGGATCTCCTGGTGATGCAAACCTAGATTGTGGACAATGTCATGGCGCTTCAACAGCTTCATCAACAAGCATGATAACAACTGACATCCCTGCTTCAGGTTATGTTGGCGGAAGCACATATAACGTTACTGTTTCCGTTGCAGAAACAGGCGCGAGCATGTTTGGATTTCAAATTACCGCAGAGCACTCTTCGAACGCGAAAGCAGGTACATTTGCTACAGGTGGAAACAGTGAGATTTATACCGTTACTGCTGACCACGCAGTTACTCATAATACATCAGGCACATTTGGCACTGATTCAAAAAGTTGGACCATGACCTGGACTGCACCATCTTCTGGTTCGGGCGATGTTACTTTTTATGTTGCCGGAAACGGTGCTAATGGCACGGGTGATGCAACAGGAGATGTGATTTACACAGATTCACAAGCTGCTGCTGAAGATGTTGCCAATGGTATTGCGATAAATGAATTTGCTAATGCAGATGTAAATATTTATCCAAATCCTACGTCCGACTACTTTACCATTAAAGGAGTTGACAAAAGGGCAACTATTACTTTATTTGACCTTAAAGGTTTTGAAGTAAAAAGCTTTGCAAATTCTGTAAATCAATTTGACGTTTCGGATATAGAGCGAGGTACGTATCTATTATATATAAATATTGATGGTGCACCAACCCTTGAAAAGCTGATTATACAGTAAGTTAAATTTACTTAATATGGGAAAGAGACTAATTGTACCTGTTGCTTTCTGCTTCATGATATTGTTCTCCTGTACTGCAGACAAATTGGAGCTTGAACCGCCTCCTATTGTAATAATTGATACTGGAGGAGTTACCGACACTACAACTATAGACACAACAGGTTCAGATACGTGCAAATATTTAACCCATATTCAGCCCATTATTAATCAAAATTGTGCATTTGCAGGTTGTCATTCAACTGGATTCGGCTCTGGCGATTTCACTGCTTACTCTGGCTTATTTGCCAAAATTGATAATGGCGGGCCATTTGAAAATCGAGTGTTAATTCTTCAAGATATGCCTCCTGGCGGACCTCTTTCGGTATCCGACAGAGACTTGATACAATGTTGGCTCGATAATGGTGCAACAAACAACTAAAAATTAAATTATGAAAACTATTCTAGCGATTTTATCATTTTCAATGGTAACTTTTTCAATTTCAGCTCAAGACCTATATGCGGTTACAGAATCTGAGATCCAATTTTATTCTGATTCGCCTTTGGAAAAAATTGAAGCCATTAACAAAAAAACGAAATCATTTTTCAAAATATCTACTAAAACATTAATGTTTGTTATTCCTGTAATTTCGTTCAAATTTGAAAAGCCTTTAATGGAAGAGCACTTCAATGAAAATTATCTTGAGACTGAGAAATTTCCTACTGCTAAATTCTCAGGGACAATTAATGAAGAACTCGACTACACAAAAAACGGAACTTATGATGCATCTGCAACTGGAAAACTAACAATCCACGGAGTTGAGCAAGAAAGATCAATTAATGGAACCATTACCGTAAAAGATAGTCAGTTAATTTTCGAAGGAAAGTTCCAAATTAAGCTTAAAGATCATGATATTGATATCCCATCCATTGTTGTGAAAAATATTGCTGAAGTGGTTGATGTAACCGCTAAATTGGTTTACGAACCAAAAAAATAAACATTTCATATATGTTGAAGATAAATTGTCTTTTAGCTTTCTTTCTTATTGCTTTTTCTCTGGTTTCATTTTCCCAGGATGATCTCATGGACATGTTAGAAGCCGAAGCGACCGAAGAATTAGGTAACGAAAAAGTACAAGCAACCTTTAAAACTCAGAGACTAATCAATTTACATTCTAATGAAACCGTAAAAAAAAAGACATTAGATTTTAGGGTTACGCATCGGTTTGGGAGTGTTGGACTATATAAAGCCCACGATTTATTCGGAATGGACAATGTAAACGATATTCGTATTTCTTTCGATTATGGAATTACTGAAAACTTGCAGGTAGGAATAGCTCGTAGTAAAAGACAAGAATTAATTGATGGGAGCTTTAAATTTAGACCTTTAACTCAAACAACAAACAATAAAATTCCCTTTTCTTTAGTCTTGCTTGGTCAAGTTGGTTTCACTCCTCAAAAAGATCCAGATAGCCTTTATTTAAAAACTGCGCATAGATTTAATTATACCTACCAACTTATAATTGCTCGGAAATTTGGGCCTAGTGTTTCTCTTGAAATTGCTCCTACTTTAACGCACCGAAACATTATTAGACGTTACGTTAATCCTGAAAATGAAGCAGAAGAACAAAACACAATATTTGCTTTAGGAGCAGGCGGTAGATTTAAAATCACGCAGCGTACTGCTATTTTAATCGACTACTTCTATGTTTTCTCACAATACAGGCAAAATAATACAGCGACACCATTCTATAATCCGCTTGGTATTGGTATAGAAATAGAAACTGGCGGCCACGTATTTCATTTAGTTGCTACTAACGCAGCAGGTATTGTTGCAGGGAATTATCTTCCCTACAATAATGAATCATGGAGAGGTTTAGGAATCAAAACAGGTTTTAATATTTCTCGAGTATTCAATGTAGGAAAACGGTAGTTTTAAATCGTGAGTTTCGAACCGACATTTACTTCTAAAACTAGCTCAGAAGCTGTTATTATATATCACTCTTCTTCTATTGCTACTAATAATATTGCAATCATAATTATCTTGTTTACCATTTCTCTGATTGGGGTTGTTATAGCTACAGATAAAAACAAAATACGTTTAGTCTTCGAAGCTATTGTGAGTAATAGAAGTATGAACCAAAGCTTTAAGGACAAAACTGCTTTTGTCAGCAAGAGCACCTTAATACTTTTCGTGAATTACGTACTATGCTTTTCAATGCTCGTGTTTGCAGCAAATAACAAATACTTTTTTATCTCATGGAACTCATCAAAACTTATTCTCACTAGTTGCGGAATTATTATTGCACTATTTGTGATTAAGCGGGGTTCCATTCTATTCTTTGGAAAATTATCGGGGTTAAAAAATGAAGTTCAGGAATACCTATTTAATCATACCATTTTCACATTAGCAGCTGGAGTTTCTATAATTCCGCTCCTTATCATCGTGAATTTTATTGATGTACATAGTCAGATAGTCATACAGTCTTCATTTGTATTTGTACTTCTTTTTATGATACTAAGACTTGTAAAATCGGCCACAACAGCAATTAAGCATAAAGTCGGTAGTTTATTCTACTTATTTTTGTACATTTGCACCCTTGAAATTTTACCGCTAGTCATCCTATACAAAGCTTTTCCAAGTAAAATAGGCTGATTAAAGAGTGATTTCATTAAAATTCAAATATTAACTACCAAATTGGGGTATAGATGAGTAAGGTAAAATCAATTTTAGTTTCTCAACCAAAACCAGAATCAGAAAGATCGCCTTATTTTGATTTAGCTGATAAACACAATCTAAAAATTGACTTCAGGCCTTTTATTCATGTAGAGGGAATTGGAGCGCAAGAATTTCGAAAAACTAGGATCAACATCCTCAAGCATGGTGCTGTAATTTTTACCAGTCGAAATGCTGTTGACCATTATTTTAGAATAGCAGAGGAGATGAGAGTAAGTATTCCTAGCACCATGAAATACTTTTGTTTGTCTGAATCTACTGCATTTTATTTACAGAAATACGTAGTATTTAGAAAACGGAAAATTTTTCACGGAAAAACAACTTTTAAGGACTTGTTGGATGTAATGAAAAAGCATAAAGATGAAAATTTTATTTTTCCTTGTTCTGATATTTTAAAAGCAGAGTATCCAAAATTACTAGAAGAAAATGGATTTAAATATTCAAAAGCAACCCTTTATAGGACCGTGTGCAGTGATCTTTCAGACTTAGCTGAAATAAAGTACGATATGCTTGTGTTTTTTAGTCCTTCTGGTATAAAATCATTATTCCAAAATTTTCCGCAGTTTGTGCAAAATGGAACTAAAATTGCGGCATTTGGATCTACTACAACTAAAGCAGTTGAGCACCATGGACTTAGTTTAAATGTTCAAGCACCAACGCCTGAAACACCATCTATGACAATGGCTATTGAAAGGTTCATTAAGGCCTCTAACAAAAAGAAATAGACTGAGAAAGGTAACGACTCGGTTACAATTCAGCTCCGCTCTACTCAATGCAATAGCAGTGACATCTAGTTTCAACAAAAGAGAAAAACTATCTAGCACAAAGGCTACTGAGTTTCTTTTCAATAATGGAAACTCATTTACCGAGTTTCCATTTCGAATCATTCATTCACTTTATGAAATAGAAAGTGAATATCCCGTTCAGGTATTAATTACTGTCCCTAAAAAAAGATTCAATAAAGCAGTTGACCGAAACCGAATCAAAAGGCAAATATCTGCGGCTTATCGGCTATCTAAATCTGAACTTTACAAAAACATTAGCAAGCTAAATCAAACATTAACAATTGCAATAGTTTACACAAGCTCAAAGCAAGAATCCTACGACAAAATCTGCTCTAAAATAATTTTATCTTTACAACGTTTAGCAAAGGCATACGAGCAAAAAAATGAGTTGGATTTTGATACAAATAATTAAGTTTTATCAAGCTGCCCTGTCACCGCTTCTTCCTGCTACTTGCCGCTATACGCCAACTTGCTCTGAATATGGTATTCAGGCAATTAAAAAACATGGCACATTAAAAGGATTATATTTAACAATTAAAAGAATCGGATCTTGTCACCCTTTTGGAGGTAATGGATATGATCCTGTTCCATAAATAATTATAATGAAAAGAATAAAACTTTTACTAATAATTGCTATAACTGCAGTTATCTCTATAGTATCATTCAATTTTACCGATGGTTATTTCGAGCACTCTAAAAACATAGATATTTTCACTACCCTATATGGAAAATTAAATGTTTACTATGTTGATGATACTGAGCCAGGAAAATTGATGAAAACTGGTATCGATGCGATGCTCAAATCACTCGATCCATATACGGTTTACTACCCAGAATCTGATATTGAAGATTACCGATTTATGACTACTGGTCAATATGGCGGAATCGGCTCATTGATTACTAAAAAAGATAGTTTTGTAGTCATTTCTGAACCTTACGAAGGTTTTGCTGCACAAAAAGGAGGACTAATGGCAGGAGATGTTATCATAGAAGTTGACGGAAAATCAACGCTTAACAAAACCACTAGTGAACTCAGTAAAATTTTAAAAGGAGAACCAGGCACTATGCTAGTCATGAAAATTCAAAGACCTGGGACAGAAGATATTCTTACTAAAGAAATAGTAAGAGAAGAAGTTACACTCGATGCGGTGCCTTATTTCGGGATGCTTGAAAACAACATTGGATACATCAAACTAAATACATTTACAGAAACTGCTAGCAGGGATGTAAAAGCTGCATTTAACACCTTAAAGGACTCTTTAGGAATGGAAACATTGGTTTTTGATCTAAGGGGAAACGGAGGAGGGTTACTTATAGAAGCGGTAGAAATTGTTAATATTTTTGTGCCCAAAGGTCAAGAAGTTGTCACCACAAGAGGTAAGATTACCGATTGGAATAAAACTTATAATACACGAAATTCTCCTCTTGACGCCGAAATTCCATTAATTGTCTTAATTGATCCTTACTCAGCTTCTGCATCGGAAATTGTTTCGGGCACGCTGCAAGATCTGGACAGAGCGGTAATTATTGGTCAAAATTCTTTCGGGAAAGGCCTTGTTCAGCAAACGATGCCCCTCAGCTATAACTCGAAACTTAAAGTAACTGTTGCCAAATACTATACCCCGAGTGGAAGATGTATTCAGCGATTAGACTATAATGACAAAGATGAGAAAGGAAAAGCAAAAGAAGTTGCTGATTCATCTATAACTCAATTCGAAACTGTTAACGGAAGACCTGTTTTTGATGGAGCAGGCATTGAACCCGACCTTAAAGTAGAAGTAAATGAGTTGCCTCAAATTATTGGTAGTTTATTACGAAATACAATATTCTTTGATTATGCAACTAATTACAGGCTATCCCATGATTCGATTATTCCTGCTAAATTATTTTCTCTTTCAGATGAGGAATATAATGAATTTGTGAACTACACTAAATCAAAAGATTTTGAACATGAAACTCAAACGGAAAGAATTCTTGACGGGCTAAAAGAAGTTGCAAAAAACGAAAAATGTACTGAAGCCACGATGAAACAAATTGAAGTATTAGAGAAGCAATTGGCTGCAGAAAAAGACAATGACATCATTAAGCATAAAAAAGAGCTGGAGCTCATTTTAAGAAACGAAATAGTATCCCGATACTATTACCAGGCTGGGAGAATTGAGGCCAACTTAACTTCCGATGAGGAAATAAAAAAGGCGTTTGAAGTATTATCAGATACAAGCATGTATAGGACTATTCTAAACGGCAGTTTTATGCCTGTAGCTGAGTAATTCATGTTCTCGGCGGGTTTTCATCGTTTAATATACCTTGTAGGTATAGCTATGTTATTAGTGGGTATGCCTTTAAGCCCTGCGATGATGAGTATTTCGCAATTCATATTACTCATAAACTGGATAGCGGAAGCAAACTATAAAACAAAATTAGATACTCTAAAGCAAAACAAAAGCGTTCTGATGGTGCTCGGGTTATTTGCTCTGCATTTAATTTGGCTATTTAATACAACAGACTTTGTTTACGGGTTAAGTGATATAAAATTGAAGCTTCCACTGCTTATTATTCCATTTGTTTTAGGATCCGCAATCAAAATTTCAACTCAAGAATTAAATCGATTTTTACTTCTTTTCATTAGTGGAATTATTGTGGCAAGCATCTGTTGCATATTCAAACTTTGGGGATGGATTGGGGAACCTATTGATGATATTAGAAAAATGTCTTTTATCATTTCTCACATTCGTTTTGGGCTGATGATTTCATTGGCCATTTTTGCATCAGCTTTCTTAGTCATAAAAGGGGATTATCAACTCACTAGTAAATTTTTGCTTGGAACAGTTATATTGTGGCTATTGCTTTTCCTTATTATTATGAGCGCAATGACAGCCTTGTTAATTACCGGATTAATTAGTATCGGTGGAGTTATTATTGTCGCAAAAAAGAAAAGCTCAATTGCTGTTTTTACAGGAATATCAATTGCCTGTATATTTTCAATTGTTGGCTTTTTGTATTGGACTTCTTATCTCTACAATAAACAGTTCTCCTTGGTTGAAGAAGCAGACATCAGTAAGCTAGACAAAAAAACTGCTGAGGGAAATAATTACTATCACTCTCCTAACTCTATTTCGATTGAAAATGGAATGTATGTCTACCACCATATTTGCGAAAATGAAATCGCAGAGTCATGGAAAATCAGATCTTCAATTCCTTGGAATGGAAAAAATACAAAAGGAAAAAATATTCAAGGTGCAATGTATCGATTCTTAACATCTAAGGGTTTGAGAAAAGACAAAGCAGGTATTAATGCACTTTCTGCTGAAGAAATCACCGCGATAGAAAATGGTGTAACCAGTATTGACCTCTTCAACAAAAGTGCTCTGTTTAAAAGAATTCACCAAACTATATGGGAATTGGGCAATTATCGAATGGGTATTCCTGCAGGAGGAAACTCATTAACACAGCGTTTCGAATTTTGGAAAGCTGCACTAATTATTAGTAAAGAAAATTTGTTTTTTGGTGTAGGCACAGGTGATGTTAAACAAGCCTACATAGATCTCTACAACAAAGATGATTTTGGTCTAGGAACCAAATACCGCAAAAGAGCACACAACCAATACCTTACGTTTTTAGTGACATTTGGACTATTTGGTTTTGCGTTCTTTCTTGTTTCTATAATTTATCCGTTTATGATAAAACAACATCCGCTATTTTATGTTTTTATAGCAATTGTACTCATTTCTTTCCTTAACGAAGACACATTAGAAAGCCAAGCAGGCGCAACTTTTTTTGCAGGGTTTTATGGATTGTTGTTAAGTGGGCGAGCAATCACTCCCAAAAATACACCCGTTTAACACGCTGCGAAATACTAGTTAATACTTCGTAAGGTATTGTATCTAGATCTATAGCTATATTGAGAAGAGAGTAATTTGGATCACCAAATATCACAACAGTATCACCTTCCTTACAATCAATACTTGACACATCGAGCATACACATGTCCATGCAGACATCACCAACCACGGTTGCTGATGTTCCATTAACAATCATGTAACCATTTCCGTTTCCTAAGCTTCTCGAATACCCATCTGCATAGCCAATCGCGACAGTTGCTATTCTCATGTTTTGGTCTGCAATTCCAGAACGATTGTAGCCTACAGTTTCGCCCTTTTTAACATTTCGTATTTGAGAAATACTAGACTTCAAAGTCCCTACTTGCTCTATGTTTCTTTGTGCTTTTGGAGTTGCGCCTATTCCATGAATTCCTATTCCTATTCGAACCATATCGTATTGTGAATCAGGAAATCTCTCAACACCAGAAGAGTTTAAAATATGCCTATCAAATTGATAAGACAAACTCGTTTCAATGCTTAGCGCCATTGCATCAAACTTGGAAAGCTGAGACATAGTGTACTCGTCATGTTTTTTATATCCACTTCCAACTAAATGAGAAAATACCGATTGAACTTTAATAAGCGTATTATTCTCTAATACAGCTAGAAGAGCTAATAGTTCTTCCTCTTCAAAACCCAAGCGCCGCATTCCTGTATCCAACTTAATATGTATAGGGAAAACAGAGCCATCAGAAAGCAAACTTGTCTTGAGAATTCCAATGAAGTCATTCAATAATTCTAAATTATATATTTCTGGTTCCAGCTCATATTTTATCATAGAATGAAATGCCTCCCTCTCAGGATTCATAACCATAATTGGAATCTTAATTCCAGCTTTTCTAAGAGCAACACCTTCATCAGCATAAGCCACACCTAAATAATCCACATTGTTAAATTGCATGATACTAGCAATTTCATGAGTTCCGCTACCGTAAGAAAAGGCTTTGACCATTACCATAACTTTAGTTGATGGTTTTAGCAATGAACGGTAATAATTGAGGTTGTTTTGAATGGCCGTTAGATTAATTTCCAAAACCGTTTCATGACTTTTCTGCTCGAGTGCCCTACTAATTTTTTCGAATTGAAATTGCCTAGATCCTTTAATCAAGATAGCCTCATTTTCAAATTGAAGCGCGTGTAATTCTGCTAAAACATGTTCAGTTGATTCGAAAAAATGTGCATCCATCAACTCAAAACAATCTTGATTCTGTAACAGCTGATTACCTACACCAATGATTCGCTCAATATTTTTAGATTTTACTAGCTGAGCAATTTCCTTATATAACGCACTCGAGACTTGACCAGATTCGTATATATCAGATAAAATTAAAGCCTTCTTCGAATGCTGATGCTGTTGATTCAGTAAATCCAGAGCGATGCCCAAAGACGCAATATCAGAATTATATGAATCATTGATTAGTGTGTTTCCGTTTATTCCCGCCTTTAACTCTAATCGCATAGTTACGGCAACTAACCCAATCATCCGTTCAGCTATTAAGGAATTTTTATACCCATTTTCTAGTAGGTAAAGCCAACAATGAATTGCATTTTCTATTGAAGCGTTATCGGTAAACGGAATTTCAATTTTTATTTCATTTTTTGCATAAATTGCATCTATTTTGCTGTTTTTTCCTGTTTTTTTAACTTTTTTGACATAAAAGTCACATTTTTCATCATTTACCGACCATGAAATTTTCTTAATATTTGCAAGTTTTGAAACACCATGTGCTATCTCCGTATAATCAGAACAATAAAAAATACGCTCAGCATCCTTAGCTAAGGAAAGTTTCTCTTTTGCTTTATCAAATCTGTCTGTAAAATTTTCGTCATGTGCCTCATGTATATTCGTCAGGATAACGTCATTTGGTCTAATAATTTTCTCCAACAAGACCATCTCTCCAACTTTTGAAATCCCTGCTTCAATCAAGGCTAATTCATTATCTTTACTCATCTTCCATACTGAAAGAGGAACTCCAATTTGGGAATTGTAACTCTTTGGGCTTCTAACCACATTTAGATCGGCTTGAAGTAATTGAAACAACCATTCTTTAACAACCGTTTTCCCGTTACTTCCTGTAATACCGATAAGGGAATAATTAAACTTTTGCCGATGAATCTTTGCAACTTCTTGCAATGCAACTAATGTATCGCTAACTATAACTTGGCAACAATCATTAGGTAATTCGAGTTCTCTAGAAACCAAAAAACTTTTAAAACCTCGCTGAACTAACTGACCAACATATTTGTGCCCGTCATGCTGATCGCCAATAATGGCAATGAAAAGTGCTGTACTTGGTTCAACTACTCTTCTGCTATCGATAAGCAATACACTAATATGGTTTACACTTGATGGGCCAACTATTTTTCCATTAACTAACTTGGCAATGGATGCAATATGATAGGAAACATCCATCCTAGGATAATTCTCTGTCTAATTCTCTATTTTTACTAAAGCAGGCTCTGCATAAAGGTTCATACTCCTCAGTTTCTCCTAGTAAAACTAAGGACTCATTTTTGCCAAAACGATGCGAATTTTGAGCCAGATTACCACATCTCATGCATATTGCATGAACTTTTGTTACATATTCTGCTGTGGCTAGAAGACCTGGTATTGGCCCAAAAGGTTTTCCTGCATAATCCATATCCAATCCAGCAACTATGACCCGTATTCCCATATTTGCCAAATCGTTACAGACGTTTATTAACTCGTTATCAAAAAACTGTGCCTCGTCAATTCCAATAACATCAACATTTTGAGCTAATATTCTGATATTTGAAGAGGATGGAACTGGGGTAGATTTGATGGTAGTCGAATCATGAGAAACAACTTCTTCCTCATCGTATCTAATGTCGATAGACGGTTTAAAAATCTCAACACTTTGTTTAGCGAATTCTGCTCGTTTCAATCTCCTTATTAGCTCCTCCGTTTTTCCTGAAAACATAGAGCCACAAATTACCTCAATCCAACCTTTAGAAGGAATTTCAGTAATGGAATTTTCTAAAAACATCTAGCTAATAATTCTTCTTAAGTCAACATACAAATCTAAAGAATTTGTCATTACTTTTGAGAACTTCAAAGCCGAAAATAATGACCGATAAAGAAATAGAGCTAGCTCAAGAAATGTTGATCTTAATTGACACGATAAAGAATAATACAGATTCTCTAAGTGCTGACAATAGAATTCCTAATTTACAGCTAGAAATAATTCTTTCTAAAATTGAAGAACTTCATCAAAAGACTATCGGTCTCAAATACTTAAATCAACATGCTGATGAAGTAAGCTCATCAATATATTCTAGCCAGCAAGAAGTAGATGAACAAATATCAGCTGCAAAGACTCAAGAAATGATTGGGCAGCAGACCGCAGCTCAAAAGGAGGTTGTCATAAATATGGATCCTATAATAGAACAACCTCAAATTATTAAACAAAAAGACATAAAAATTGAAAAAATCAAAAACGATCTTTCTGCCATTGGCGCTTCAGCAGAAGATATTGGCGAAAAGCTACAATTGCAACCCTTGGCAGACATCAAAAGTGCCATAGGAATTAACGATAAGTTTTTATTTATCAATGAACTTTTTAGCGGAAGTTCTGGCGAATTTGAAGCAACAGTTGGCTTACTAAATCAATTATCTTCTATGGAAGAAGCTCAACAGAGTCTCGAAAAATATGGGTGGGAAAGAGAAAATGAGACTGCGCAATCATTTATCAAATTAGTAAGTAGAAGATACCTATAAATGCTCTACATCATTCCAACACCAATTGGTAATTTAAAAGACATTACTGTTCGTGCATTAGATGTTCTTAAAGAGGTTGATTTAATATTAGCGGAAGACACCAGACAGACTAAAAAATTACTTAATCATTATGAGATTACCACCACCATTGACTCTCTTCATCAGCACAATGAGCATAAAAAAGTTGAGTCTATTGTTGATAAATTATCAGCTGGAATTACAATAGCACAAGTTAGTGATGCGGGGACTCCTGGGATTTCTGACCCAGGATTTTTATTAATTCGTGAGTGTCTTAAATATGATATTAGAGTAGAATGTTTACCCGGTGCAACGGCTTTCGTTCCCGCATTAGTTAAATCCGGATTACCTTGTGATAAGTTCGTTTTCGAAGGGTTTTTACCTCACAAAAAGGGTAGGCAAACACGATTAAAAGAGTTAGCCACTGAAACCAGAACAATCGTGTTTTATGAGTCACCATACAGACTGGTGAAAACACTTAAACAATTTGCTGAATTTATAGATCCTGAAAGACAAGTATCTGTTTCTCGCGAGCTTACCAAAATCTACGAAGAGACAAAGAATGGAACAGTCTCAGATGTTGCGGATTACTTTATGCAAAAGGGAGTAAAAGGTGAAATAGTAATCATTTTAAAAGGAGCATAATGAAAGTAATACAACTTGTAAAAAACGGTAGCGCATCTTCGGCATTCGAGGTGAAAGATATTGAAAAACCATCACCAAAATCTGAGGAAGTACTAATTAAAGTTGCAGCTTTCGGGTTAAATTATGCAGATGTAATGGCAAGAAATGGTCTATATGCTGATGCCCCGCCTCTTCCTTCAGTTTTGGGATATGAAGCTGTAGGAACAATTAACAAGCTTGGAGCGAATGTTCAAGGTTTTGAAATTGGACAAAAAGTAGTCGCCTTTACTCGATTTGGAGCTTATGCTGAATATTGCATTGCAGATCACAGGGCCATTGCCATTCTTCCAGAAACCATATCTAATGGGGAAGCTGTAGCTCTTGCCACGCAATATTGTACTGCGTATTTCTCTGCCCTTGAAATGGTTAATTTGCACGAAGGCGATAACATATTAATTCATGCTGCTGCTGGCGGCGTTGGTACCGCTTTAATCCAGTTAGCAAAAGAAAAAAGCTGTAATATTTATGGCACAGCAGGGTCTCAACACAAATTGGATTATCTCAAACAACAAGGTGTCGATTTCCCAATAAACTATAGAAAAGAGGACTTTGCTGAGCACATTCAAAAGCTAAATGTAAGTATGGATGTCATTTTCGATCCAGTTGGTGGCTCTTCTTTTAAACGTGACAAAACAATTCTCGCTCATGGTGGCAGAATAATTTGTTTTGGTGGATCTGAGCGTTCTTCTGGAAGTATAATTCAAACACTTAAGTTTGTTCTAGGTTTTGGCTTTATGTCTCCCATTGGTTTATTAATGAAGTCGCAAGGAGTAATCGGAGTAAATATGCTTCGTATTGCAGACCACAAACCAAAAGTTTTACAGCGCATAATAAAAAGCGTAATAGCACTATTTAATCAAGGAAAAATTAAACCACACGTTGGGGGAAGTTTTAAAGCAGATAAAATTGCAGAAGCCCACGACTTTTTAGAGAACAGAAAATCGATGGGTAAGATTGTCGTTGAGTGGTAATACACTAGCTTTGCAATTATGGATTTTAGTAAAATAAAAGATTGGAATAATTTCAAAACACGTCCATTTTTAATTAGTGGTCCATGCAGCGCTGAGACTGAAGAGCAAATGCAAACCACTTGTCAGCAGCTCGCTCAATCAGGAAAAGTAAATGTATTGCGTGCCGGGATTTGGAAACCGAGAACTCGTCCAAACGCTTTTGAAGGGGTTGGTAAAGAGGCCCTTGTTTGGCTTAAGCAAGCTGGAATTGACAACAAGTTACCTGTTGCAACTGAAGTAGCTAATGCCCAACATGTAGAAGCTTGTCTAAAAGCAGAAGTTGATATTTTATGGATAGGGGCCAGAACAACTGTAAACCCATTTTCAGTCCAAGAAGTGGCAGACGCACTTAAAGGCGTTGATATTCCTATATTGGTTAAAAACCCAGTTAATCCAGATTTACAACTATGGATAGGAGCTTTAGAAAGGATTCATCAAGCTGGTATTACAAAACTAGGGGCTATTCATCGAGGTTTTTCTTCGTTTCAAAAAACGGCTTATCGCAATGTTCCCAAATGGGAAATCCCTATCGAATTAAAAGCAACATTTCCTGAGATTGACATAATTTGTGACCCGAGTCATATTGCTGGAAACCGTTCACTACTGGCAACCGTAGCACAAAAGGCAATGGACTTAGAGATGACTGGCTTAATGATTGAGTCACATATTAATCCTGATGAAGCTTGGAGTGATGCGAAGCAACAAATCAACCCAAAAAGTCTTAATGAACTAGTTGAAAATTTAACGATACGGTCAACCGAAGCTTCATCATTTGAAACTTCAAGTGAATTAACGGCTTTTCGAAAAATCATCGATGAAATTGACGAGTCGCTCATTCAAACCTTGGTGAGTAGAATGGCATTATCTGAAAAAATTGGTCAGTATAAGTTAGACAATAATGTTACTATTCTTCAAATAAAGCGTTGGGAAGAAATAAAGAAAACTAGAATGGAACATGGTCAGAGCGAGGGATTAAATAATGAATTCGTAAAAAATTTACTCCAATTAATTCATAAAGAATCTATTCGTCAACAAACAGATGTAATGAATAAATCTGTTACAGTTGGGTAAGAATATTAGATGGGATATCAAGTCTGTTGAAGACGAAAAAACTGCCTTAGAACTTGCAAAAGAGCTCACAATATCTAACTCGCTAGCATCAATACTTGTTCAGCGAAAAATTGACACTTTTGACAAGGCAAAAAAATATTTTAGACCAAGCTTAGATGACATTCATGATCCTTTTTTGATGAAGGATATGGATAAAGCAATAGAGAGGATTGAACGAGCACTTGGTCAAGGTGAACGAATTCTTGTTTATGGGGATTATGATGTAGATGGAACAACAGCGGTATCTCTAGTTTACTCATTTTTGGCGAAATTCACCGATAATATTGATTATTACATTCCTGACCGATACACAGAGGGTTATGGTATATCCTATAAAGGAATTGATTACGCTTGCAAAAATGAAATCTCGTTAATCATTGCCCTAGACTGCGGTATAAAAGCAAATGACAAAGTTGATTACGCAAATGAAAAAAATATTGACTTTATAATTTGTGATCACCACCGCCCTAGTGAAAACCTTCCCTCTGCTATAGCGATTCTAGACCCAAAAAGAAATGACTGCGACTACCCTTATGACGAACTTTGTGGTTGTGGAATTGGCTTTAAACTTATTCAAGCTTTTTCTCAAAAAAATGATTTTCCCTTCGATGATTTACTGCAATATTTAGATTTAGTAGCAATAAGTATTGGGTGCGATATTGTTCCTGTTACTGGAGAAAATAGAATTTTGGCCTATTATGGTTTAAAGCAAGTAAACCTGAGTAAAAGAACTGGTATTCGTTGTATGCTAGAACTGTTAGAGTTAAAAAAAGACCTAACAATAACCGATTTGGTGTTTGTAATCGGACCTAGAATAAACGCTGCTGGCAGAATTGACCATGCTAAAAAAGCCGTTCAATTACTCATTTCCGACACTGAAGATACCGCTTTTGAAATTAGTAAAAGAATTAATGAAGATAATAAAAATCGAAGGGAGTTAGATAAAGCAATTACACAAGAAGCACTTGGAATGATTGAAGATGTTAATTTCCTTAAAGATTCTAAATCATTCGTTCTGCATAGCTCAAATTGGCATAAAGGTGTTGTTGGGATTGTGGCTTCAAGAGTTATTGAGACTTATTACCGCCCAACAATAATTCTTACTAGCGATGGCGCAACTGCATCTGGAAGTGCAAGGTCTGTAAAAGGTTTTGATATATACAAAGCCATTAGTGCTTGTCAAAATATGATAACACAATTTGGTGGACATAAATATGCTGCAGGACTAACCCTGCCGACTGAAAATATTAATAGATTTCGTGAAAAATTTGAAGAGGCGGTATCTAGGACGATTACGAAAGAGCAGCTGACCCCAAATATTGAAATTGATGCAAAACTTACCCTTACCGAAATAACAGCAAAATTCTACAGAATTCTCGAACAACTTGCTCCTTTTGGACCTCAAAACATGAGACCTGTGTTTGTAACAGTCGGTGTATTAGATACTGGTTATTCAAAAACTGTTGGCACAGAAGATTTACATCTCAAATTAAGTGTCTATCAAAAGGGTAATACTAACTTTAAACTGAATGGTATCGCATTTAATATGGGATATCATTATGCCAAAATTTCTCAGGGAATACCGTTTGATATTGTTTACAGCATTGAAGAAAACAATTGGAGAGGAAATGTATCAATTCAGCTAAAAATTAAAGATATTCGATTTTCCTCTAATTAGTTAGGTTTTTATAAATCTTTATAGAACTAAATTCAATCCAAACATTTTTAGAAAGCTTCACTTTTAACAACGCATATTTAAGGCCACTAAAACATAAAAACCATTCATAATAGATGCTTGAGTGCCCATTATTAATGAAACTTTATCAAGCTTAATTTAGATGAAATATCTGGAAACCGTAAAGATGACGAAAACAATGGAGACATTGAACTTATTAAAATTCAGAATTTTCTTGGCAATTCAAAAAGCGAGAATATTAATGAAATAAATCTAGCAACAGCAAGAATATTCAGGAATTATAGCTGGCAATTTAAAGGTAAGGCTGCCTCTGAAATCGATAGTCAAACTTTTTGATTTATCCTTTAGAGCAAACTGGTGTAAGATGCAATTAGGAATAAATAACAGAAGAAAAATTTTAATTGACTACTATTCTGCCCATAGAAGCGGAAAGTTTCTTTTTTAAATCTGTCAATCTCTTTTGCTCTTTAAGCAGATCTATTATTGCAGCAGAATTACTAGAGACACTTTTTAATTTTTCTTGATTCTCATGCCACATCATCCTAACGCGCTTTTCCAGATAAGAATGCAGAGCACCTTCTACTGCGCGTTTTAATTTATGCTCCTCCGTTTCAACATCAATTAATTTCGACTTCCAATCGTGTAATTCATATTTACTAGTAACCAGATCTATTGCCAAAGCTCTAACTTCTGGCGTATGGTGATTCAAAAAGTGCTGTTGAGACAGAATAGTCTCATCTTCCAGAGCCTGATTATATTCTTGAATAATTATCCTACACCATTCATTGGTCATTTCAATATCGTCTTGCTGAAGTTTATAGACCAAGAAGGCAACAATAGCAACATTTTGATCTTCTTCACCAACTTTAAATGTTATGGTCTTGTCACTATATATTAGTAAAAGTCGAATAATATTTCGTTCTTGTATATCAAGCGTATCAGTTAACTTTGGTATAGATTTCTCCTGTTGAAAGGGGACGACAGGTATTTGATTTTGCGGAACTGCTCCTTGCTTTTTGCTGTTATATTGTTTCTTGCGAATTACTTTATTGAGTTCAATAATCAATAAACTTTCTTCTATATCCAATAAACGACTACATTCCTTAATATAAACCGAACGAGAAATATCATCTGGTATGAGTGCAATAGAATCAACAATGTCATGAATTAGCTTCGCCTTTTTGATTGGATCACCTTCTGTTTCGGCATAAAGTAAATCTGTTTTAAAAACTATGAAGTCTTTCGCTTTGTCTTTAACAAAATCTTCTAGCTCGCCGGGAACAGAATTTTTAGCAAACGAATCAGGGTCTTCCCCATCTGGAAACAACACAACTTTTACGTTCATGCCTTGTTCTAGAATCAAGTCGATTCCTCTAAAAGATGCTTTGATACCTGCGGCATCACCATCATAAAGAATTGTAATATTCTTGGTAAATCGACTAATTAATGCTATTTGCTGAACCGTAAGCGAAGTCCCCGAAGAAGAAACAACGTTCTGCACTCCTGCCTGAAACATTGAAATAACATCTGTATAACCCTCAACTAAAAAGCAATTATCATTTTGAATGATAGACTTTTTAGCTGTATACAACCCATATAAAACACGGCTCTTATCATAAATCGCATTCTGTGGAGAGTTTACATATTTAGGTGTTTTTTTATCGGTTCGAAGAGTTCTCCCTCCAAAACCAATTGGTCGTCCGGAAAGATTGTGAATCGGGAATATTACGCGGCCACGGTAACCATCATATTGTTTGCCATTCTTCTCTTTAGTCAGGCCCGAATCAACCAAGAAACTTTGCTTATATCCATTTGTGGTTGCTGCTGAAGTAAATGCTTCAAAACTATCGATTGCATATCCTAATTTAAATTTACCGATTGTTTCATCAGAAAAACCACGCTCTTTAAAATAGCTCAACCCAATTGCTTTTCCTTCGTTTGAATCAAGCAGATTATCGACAAAATGTTTTTCAGCATAATTTGCAACAACATATAGGCTCTCTTTCTCACTCTGTTCTTTAACCATTTCAGGAGTTACCTCCTCTTCTTCTACCTCAATACCATATTTATTTGCCAAATACCGCAGAGCCTCTGGATAGGTATAGTGCTCATGCGCCATGATAAAGTTTACAGAGTTACCTCCTTCTCCACAACCAAAACATTTGTAAATACCCTTAGCTGGAGACACCGTAAAAGAAGGAGTTTTTTCATCATGAAAGGGGCAATTACCTAAAAGATTCACTCCTCTCTTTTTAAGACTTACAAAATCTCCTACAACTTCCTCAATCCTGGCGGATTCAAAAATATCGTCTATAGTATCCTTTGGTATCAATTAGTAATCTTTCTCATTGTCAATTGAACCATCTCCATTATAAAAAATCCAATGACCTGCTTGATTATCATCTGCATAATTTCCTTGGTAGCGCTTGTTTCCATTTTCGAAATAAGTAACGATATTTCCATTTCTTATCCCAGAAGAATATTCGCACTCACTCCATTTATTGCCGTTTTCGTAGTAATAAATCCATTTACCGCTTCGTTTAGCATTTGCATCAAATTGACCCGTAACTTCAACTTGGCCGCCTAAATAATAACTCTTTTGCCCCACAACTTTTCCATCGGAGCCCTCGTATATCATCACAATTTTTTTGTTGCCGTTCGGGTATGTTTGTTCAACTACTTCTTCTCTATTTCCACATGAGAATAATAACATAGCTGAACACAGAACAAATAACCTTTTCATAAATTAAGTTTGGGACTTTCAAATTTACAAAAGAAAGCTCATTTAGCAACAGACTTCCGTTAAGGACTTTCTTAACAAAATTACCCCATAATTATTAAATCTAAACAGTATCAATTGGAATTATTGGCGCGCTAAAGTACTTGCCCATTTTAAAGCCTAACCTAGTAAATATTTAAATTTATAATTATGCTAAACGGAACGGTAAAGTTTTAAAGAATTCAAAAGGATTTGAATTCATCACTCCAGAAGAAGATGATAAAAATATATTTGTAAATGCAAATGGAATTAGTTGATGAAATTAACGAAAGTTAGAAAGTAACTAGGATTTAGAAGAAAGTCTTAAAGGATTATACGCAACAAATATTAAAATAATCTAGAAATTACTTTCAACTTATTTTTTGTAAAAAGCCTATCTTCATTGATTGGAATTTTTTATTTAGGCGTAGGCTCAAAATTAGCTAATTTCAGACTGCTAAAATAATGAACATATTAAATTGTTCATATAGTAAACCTATTATTTAGGTTCAAAAAATCGGCCACAATAGTTTTAGCTCCTGGACGTTCGATTAATTCTGTTAAATGCAAAGCATAAAAAAGCCCCGCTTTAATGCGAGGCTTAATTTTTTGAAGCAATACCCTTTTTATAGATAATGCTTAAGTAATTTTGAATTTGATTTTTTACGTAACACACGCAATGCTTTTTCACGAATCTGACGAATTCTTTCTCTCGTTAAATCCATACGGTTAGCAATTTCTTCTAATGTCATTGGCGGCTCGCTGTTTAAGCCAAACGAATACTTAACAACGTCAGCTTCACGCGATTTAAGCGTAACCAAAATGCGATTTATGTCGTCACATAATGATTCATGCATTAATTTATCGTTTGGTGTACCAATATTGTTGTTACTTAAAACATTATATAAGCTATTGTCCTCACCTTCAATTAAAGGTGCATCCATAGAAACTTGCTTTTGAGAGTATGAGAATAAATCTGCCACACTCTCTGAGTTTGTTTCCATTAGCTTACTAATTTCCTCATTAGTCGGAGGTCTCTCGAACTGCTGCTCAAGCTTACTAAAAGCACCTGAAATTTTTTGAATGGCACTTACCTTATTTAATGGCAAACGCACAACTCTTGAATTTTCTGCAATTGCTTGCATAATGCTCTGGCGAATCCACCAAACAGCATAAGAGATAAATTTAAATCCTTTCGTTTCATCGAAACGTTTCGCCGCAGTTATTAGCCCAATATTACCTTCGGCAATCAAATCTTCTAGAGTAAGTCCATGACCTTGGTATTGTTTTGCCACTGAAATAACAAAACGGAGGTTTGCGCTTACCATTTTATTTAATGCTCTAGCATCTCCCTGCTTAATTTTAACGGCTAAGTTTACTTCCTCCTCTGCGTTAATCATCGATTCCTTAGACACATCACTAAGGTATTTGTCGATAGACTTACTATCTCTGTTTGTTAGCTGTTTGGTAATTTTCAGTTGTCTCATATAACTTTTTTTTTCAACTACTTACAAATTCAATTCACGAATTTTTCGGAAGTGCAAATGTACGTCATTTTTTCGATGGACACCTTTAGACGAAGGAATTACAAAAAGGTTATACTTTTTGTCGTAATTCTAATAAAGTTATTTCCGGAGAAATTCCAACACGACCAGCAAAGCCAATGTAGCCGAAGCCACGATTAACATATAAATGTTGCTTGTTTTCGGTATAAAGGCCCGCCCATCTATGATAACGAAACTGGACAGGACTGAACTGAAAGGTCCCAATTTTCACCCCATATTGCATTCCATGTGTATGTCCTGCAAGGGCTAAATTAATATCTGTTTTTTCTAAAACTTGCTCATCCCAATGGGAAGGATCATGAGACATTAGTATTTTAAACGAATTAGAAACACTATTTTTCATTGTTTTAGCTAAGTCACCGTATTTAGCAAATCTTCCTTTCCCCCAATTCTCAAGCCCAAGCAACTCGATAAATTCTCCATTTCGTTCGAGTTTAACAGATTCATTCAAAAGTAACCTAAATCCCATTTTGGCCTGTCGTTGTTTAAGGTTATCTAAATTTTTCGCTTTATCTGACGCGCTATCCCATTGAACATAATCTGCATAATCGTGATTGCCTAGTATAGAGAATTTACCATGCTTCGCTTTAAGTTTACCTATAATTTCTTCCCAGCCATCAAGCTCCCAAGCATAGTTATTTACGAGGTCTCCAGTAAAGAGTATGTAATCGGGATTTAATTCGTTTACCTTATTAATGGCTTTCTCAACTTCATTATGATTATCAAAAAAGCTACCTATATGTATATCTGATAACTGAACAATTTTAACGCCATTAAAACTATCTGGAAGATTATCAAATTCGATTGGTTGCTTAACAATCTGATAGTTAAATCTGCCTTTGGTCGCTCCATAAATCATCGCACCGAACTGCAGGCCTGCAATTCCAATTCCGATTCTGGATATCGACTGCACCAAAAACTCACTTCTACTATAAATTTCAGTGGTTTCGGACGATTCAATAACCTTCTTTACTCCCCAATAGCCAATGAAGCTAATATCCTCAATTAAATGGAATAGAATGAAAAATAGTTTTGGTGATAAGTAAATCATAAAAATACTTGCCACAGTAAATGGAACCTTATAACTGTGACTCTCTACGGCACTATTGAAGTACCAAAAGCTAAAAAAAAGTAGTAGCACCATCCCTATCGATATAGCCCAATAAAGCCAGGTGAATACTCGTTTAATAAACTGGCTATCAATGTTTTTCATTAACATCTTAAGCCCCTTAAATGTATAGGCATCCACTACTAATAAAAGCGCTGTAAGTATTAATGTAATCACTATTACTCCTTTCATATGACTTTCAACAAAATCAACACAAAATTGTTAATATATACTTAACGAAAATCACAAATGTGATTAACGGATTCAGTTCATTTGTATCATCCAAAGTTATAGAATGGAAAAAACTAAAAAGAAAGTACAAAGCTATTATCGTCAAGCCTTTATCGAGGGCAATATTAGTATAAATGATTTACGTGATAAATTAGATAATGGCATTGAACTTACATTAGAGGAATTAACTTCCATTAAAAATTATGAACATTATCAAATTTCCGTTCTAAATAAAGAAATGTCTGACGACGAGTTTAATAAAAAATATCAGCAGCTCCAAGTGTTGGCTAACTTAGGTTCTTTTGATGAGTTTTTAAAAGAAAAATACTCCGTTTAGTTCTAATTGCGGAACTGTTGCCCCACGCACCAACACAATGGCCGGGACTTAGCAGCAGTTAAGTTAATTGAGTGGTCTCTTAAGTGTCGTTTAAATATTCTATAACAGCTAACTTTATCTTCCTTTTATAAAGGCCTTGATAATTAGTATTTTATACACACATTTTTTGGCTCAGTAAAAAACTCCAACGCTTCGAACCCACCTTCTCTGCCTACACCAGATTGTTTTGCTCCTCCAAACGGAGTCCTTAAATCGCGCAGTAACCAGCAATTTATCCAAACAATGCCCGCATGAAGATTCCGTGCCATACGATGTGCTTTCTTAAGGTTTTCTGTCCATACCGTTGAAGCTAGACCATACTTTGTGCTATTCGCCATTATCAATACCTCTTCTTCTGTGTCGAAAGGCATAATGGTGACTACTGGGCCAAATATTTCTTCTTGGTTTGTTCTACAATCGAACGATAAACCTTCAATAATAGTAGGGTGAATAAACCACCCTTCAGCACATTCACCAGCTACAAGAGCTTGATTACCGCCCGTTAAAATTGTACCGCCTTCATCTTTTGCCAGATCAACATAGGATAACACCTTTTCCATGTGTGATTGAGAGACAATCGCTCCCATTTTAGTAGTGTCATCAGCAGGGTTTCCCACTTTCATTCTGCCAACTTTCTCAACAAAGGCGGTTTTGAATTTCTCATATATTGGGCGTTCAACAAATATTCTTGAACCACATAAACAGATTTGACCTTGGTTTGCAAAAGATGAGCGAATAGTGGTACTCAACATCTTATCAAAATCACAATCGGCAAAAATGATGTTTGGGTTTTTACCGCCTAATTCTAGTGATAGTTTTTTAAACATTGGCGCAGCAATACTGGCAATATGTTTCCCTGTAACTGTTCCTCCTGTAAAGGATATCATAGGGATATCCGGGTGTTCAGTTATTGCCTGCCCTACTTTTGGCCCTAAACCATGAACAATGTTCAGCACTCCATTTGGCAGTCCCGCCTCAATACAAAGCTTCGAAAGCAAATATGCAGTCATTGGCGTCACTTCAGATGGCTTTGCTACAACGCAGTTTCCTGAAGCCAATGCTGGAGCAATTTTCCAAGAAAACAAATACAAAGGCAAGTTCCAAGGAGAAATACAACCCGCAACGCCTATAGGTTGGCGTAAAGTATAATTAATTGCAGTATCTTCCATCTCGTGCGCATGTGTAGAATATTGTACCACTGCAGTAGCGTAAAATCTAAAATTCGAAGCTGCTCTTGGTATGTCTACAGATTTTGCTAAGGATACTGGTTTACCATTATCCACTGATTCTGCTTTAGCTAACATATCCAAATTAGCATCAATCAAATCCGCTAGATTCATTAAAATCCTTGAACGTTCGTCTTTTGGAGTAACGCTCCATGCAGGGAAAGCTGCTTGAGCAGCTTCTTGTGCTCGTTGCACATCATCAGCATCAGAATCTGGAATTAGAGAATAAACCTTACCAATAGAGGGATTGTAATTATCTAGGTATTGTTCTGATTTTGGCCCTACTAATTCGCCATTGATGTAATTAAGAATTTTTTCCATAGCTCTAACTTTCTAAGCCTTCAAAGAAAGGAAGATTAATTAAGAATAGTAAGTATTAATACTAAAATCCGTATCCTAACGCCACGCCAAACCATGGTAGGAGGTATCCCATAAATCCAGCAGCAGGATATGGGTCTCTAAATAAGAGCGGAGTAAAAGTTACCCGCCAAAAAATGGGATTATATTCTGTAGCCTCTTTTCGGTAACCAAAATTCATATATCCGGAAAGATCATATTTGAAGGCAGCTTTCGGTGCAATTATGTTAGTGAGCCCTGCACCAATTTCTATAAAACGATCTCCACTATCCCCAATAGGCTTAAGATAGGCCAGGCCAGGTATAAAAAATAATTCTCCGGGCTTAGCCGCTATACCGAACCTTACATTAATTCCTTTCGCAACAGATGTTTCTATGTTAATTGAATAAAAATTTGCCGCCCCTGCAAGCTCACCATATACAACGTTTTTTTTTAAATCCGTTTGAGCAAACAAAGCATACGGCAGACATAACAAAATCAAAAATAACTGTCTCATACGTAGTGTGAAGGTAAACATATTTTGTAAGAACAAAGTTACCGCCACCAAAAAACCTACAATTATTAAACTTAAATTTAATCTATTTACAGCATGAGTCATGTTAAGATTATAGCATCTTTCTTTGTTATATGGACTGGGAGGTGTTAAAAAGTGTTAAGAACAGGCTATTTACTTGGGGTTAAGTTATTTTTGCTCAAAACATGAACAAAAGGTTAATACCTATATTAATTATCTCAATATCCGGTGCAATAATTGCTTTGATATCTGTCCAAATTTATTGGATTAATAGTGCCGTTACATTAAAACAAGAGGAATTTAAAAGAAATGCGACAGAAGTTTTAAGTAATGTCGTTGATAAACTCGAGAAAGATGAAACGCTATCCAAACTTCGCTCTCATGAGGAGGCTCAGTTTCTGTTTTTTGACGAAGATTCATTAACCGAACTCTCTCACACTTTAGATAAACTTGCCGAATCTATTGTCGATTATTCGGATGACAGTACATATGAACATATTGTTTTTAAAGAGATTCATAAAAATGATAATAGCTTAGAAATTAGTATTACAGAGGAAGAAGCTGGAAAACGAGTAACACGGCAAATAACTACTGACGCGGAAGAAAAGAATTGGACAGAAGAAGAAAAAGACCTCATTAATGAGCACATTGCTCTAAAACTAGATGTAAAAAAAAATAAAGAAAAATTAGAGGTAATTCATGAAGAAATAAATATCGATAGCCTTGTTGAGATGCGTATGGAACATAAAACTGCTTTTGTAGGTGATATAGTTAAACGGTTAATGGAAGTTAATTTGTTTGATGATATTAAAGGACGTGTAGATAAAGAAGCTTTAGACTCTTTATTGGCCGCTGAATTAACTAACAAGGGTATAACCACAATATTCGAATTCGGAATTTACCGACAAAACGGTGAAGCTGTTCTTGAAAGCACTGAAGATAACCTATGTCTTAGGGAAACAGAGACAAAAATGAAACTTTTTCCTAACGATATTTTAGATTCGAAAGCGTTCCTAAAGCTTCATTTTCCAAAACAAAATTCTTTTTTAATTCAACAAATCTGGTGGATGCTTTGCTCTTCAATATTTATTGTAATCGCAATTATCGTTGTATTTTTCTATGCCATACGTACTATAATTTCGCAAAAGGAAGTGTCCGAAATCAAGAACGATTTCATCAACAACATGACACATGAGTTGAAAACTCCTATATCGACAATTTCGCTTGCTTGTGAAGCTTTATCAGAAGAATCTATTGCCAAAGAGCCTGGTATTTCGTCTAGATATATACACATGATTAATGATGAAAATAAACGACTTGGTTTACTCGTTGAAAACGTGTTACAAAGTGCAATTTTAGATCGAGGAGCGTTCAAACTGAAATTGGAAACCACAGATATGCATCAACTTGTTTCAAGTGTAGTCAACAAGCTAGAAATGCAAGTTCACAAGAGAGATGGGCAAATTTCATGTAGTCTCGTTGCTGACAAATTTAATCTAACCCTTGATAAAGTTCACATCGGAAATGTAGTCTCTAACCTTATCGATAATGCAATAAAATATTCAGAGGACGCCCCTAAAATAAATATCTCAACTGAGGCACAGGGTAACAATTTTAAACTTTCTTTTACTGATAACGGAATCGGTATTAACCTTGAAAATCAAAAAAAAATATTTGATAAATTATACCGTGTTCCGACAGGAAACCTGCACAACACAAAAGGGTTTGGACTTGGCTTGAGCTATGTTAAAATGATTGTAGAAAGACACAATGGAACTGTATACGTAAACAGTTCTGCCAACAAAGGAAGTACGTTTACAATTGAACTCCCCATAAAAGATGACTAAAAAAATTAAAGTCTTACTTGTAGAAGACGATCCTAATTTGGGTATAATTTTGAGCGAGTACCTCAACGTAAAAGGTTACGAAACCACTCTAGCTGTTGATGGAGAGAAAGGGTATGATGAATTTATCAAGAAGAACTTCGAATTTATCATATTAGATGTAATGATGCCTAAAAAAGATGGTTTTTCATTAGCGACAGATATCCGAAATACAAATAAAGATATCCCAATTATTTTTCTTACTGCAAAGTCGTTAAAGGAAGATACTATTGAGGGGTTTAAGCTGGGCGCTGATGATTATATTACTAAGCCTTTTAGTATGGAAGAGCTTATGGCTCGAATGAATGCCATTTTGAGAAGAGTTGACTCAAATCATGAAGGGAATAATCAATTGAAAGAATTTTTAATTGGAAAATTCACGTTCCATGCCGAAAAGCGTATACTTAAATCTGAGGGGGAACAAGATCAAAAACTAACATCTAAAGAATGTGAATTGCTTCGACTATTGTGCCTTAATAAAAACAAGGTTATGGACAGAACATTTGCTTTAAAAGCAATTTGGAATGATGATAGCTACTTTAACTCAAGATCAATGGATGTATATATAACCAAACTAAGAAAATATCTAAAATCGGATACGTCTATAGAAATATTAAATGTTCACGGTCAGGGCTTTAGGCTAAGCGATTCTTAAAATCTAAACCCAATAGAAATCCCGTGGCGGATATTTCCGAAAGTGAACGGGTATGAGAATTTTATTCTCTTTTTTGTAAATTCATAAGGAAGTTTTTCCAGCACAAACCCAAACTCCGAATCATCTAACCAATCACGATAAGATTGCAGATGCTCCTCCTGCCATTGCTCCCACTGTTCCGACTTTACTGTCGCATCTGCAGCAAACTTCAAAGTATACTCCGAAGTTCTTACACCTATAAAAAAGAAATCTAACATTATATGCTCTCCAAGTATCCATTGGTAGCCGAATTGACTTCCTGTGCCGTATTCTTTTAAAGTTACTGAGACATCAATAGATGCACTATTTCCATTGTTGTCGTCAAAATCACCAATAAACTTCATATTGGTGCTCCCATAACGAAGATATCTTGTCACATAAAACCCTTTTGGAGATCTCCCGCCTAAATAAAACTTAAATTCTGGAGTAAAAAAATAGCCAGTTATTCTCGCATCATTAAATGTGGCATTGAGCCAAGTCTCTTGAAATGACAATTTAGATGTTTTAATTCTATGGGGAACAATAAACCCCGCTCCCATTGAAAAAGTAACTACTTTATTTAATCTATGCTCGTAACTAAGCGGGACACTCTTCCATAGTAAAGTACCCATAGGATTATACTTAATGATACGACTATTTAGTTTTATAGTGTCATTAGGTGTATTTTTCTTGACAGCAAATACCAACGAAGATGTTAAAACCATCAATATTGAATAAAAAATCTTCTTCATCTGATAAATCACTTTATACCATAACTAGGGCACCTATCAAAGGTATATTATTTAAATCAGTTAGAATGAATACCCTAAAGACAACCCAAAGCGCCAGTTGAGAAAACCAAATGGCATATTGGCAACAAAACCATTGTATTTGGCTTCAGCTTCAAAATTATCTAAAAATCCACCAATCAATGGCAATGCAGCAACCTCTGTAGCAACGTCAGCTTCAAAATCTGTCTCCCATTCTTGCCACTTAGCAGATGATACAACATTAGAGGTTACATCGACCGATAAATTGTGGTTGATATAGCCCGGTCCAAAGAAAAACCAATCAATAGCGAAAATATCGTTAATCAACCACTGCGCACCAAGTTGTATACCTCCACCAATACTCTCATACTGAAAAGCGACATCTGCATCGTAGTAAACTTTATCAGTGGGGTTTGTTCCGCTTGCTGCCATATTAAGTCGGTATCGAGAATACCTAAAATAAGGCGAAATATAAAACCCTTTTGGGGCACCTTTCTCACTAAAATAAAACTTCAACTCAGGTGTAACAGAAAAACCCTTGATTTTACCAAAATCGGCTTCACCACCCACCGACTCAACAATATTCTTTATAGCTGCACCATATGCTCCACCTGCTTTAGTCGGAATTTTATACGCATAACCCGCTGAAATTGCAACAGGACCATATATTGCTCGTTCGAAATAAAGAGGAATATTTCTATATGCTATTGTACCTAGAGGGTTAAATTTTATAACATTAGACCTTTTACTACCTTTAGCTGTTACCACTCCCTGCCTGTATTGGGCATTTACACGCAGCGCAGCAAATAGCGTAATGAGAGCAATCAAGATTCTTGTTGAAGCTATCATATATTCAAAAATACAGATTTTTGAGCATAAAAAAAGCCGAGCAACTGCTCGGCCTTTTTTAAAGAATTTTCTTTTAGAATTTCATTCCAACCATCATCCTAAAAGTATTGACGTATGCTCTACCATCAATACTATACGTGTCTTCTTCAACGGGAATAGGTCTCTCAATTGTTCTTAAATTTCCCATTCCATATCCAATACCAATACATAAAATATCAAACCTGTAAGTTACTCCGATTTCATGAGTCAGTCCATATTGTAATACAGGGTAGCCAACTGTTTGAACATCATCATTTTCATCAGTGTATTGACCAGCAAACCCACCAATTAACATAGTTGGTGCAACCTGATAAAATGCATCCAGCGCCATTTGATCAGTCAAGGCATAAGTAAAGTATGGCCCAATTTTTATTGCTCTAATATCTGCCATAAAGCCTTTGATATTATATTGACTATAATCACTTGAAGCTTTATATCCAGCAAATCCAAAATCTAACCAAGTTAACCTAAGCCCAATTGCCATCGGCTCAAAGTCAGTTAATCTAAACATATTACCTATTTCTAAGCCATGACCAATACTGAATTTACCGACATCCTGCAATTCCTTTCTATAGTTATCTACATCGGTTTGATTAAGCACATATTCGTCACTTTCTCCAACGTTAGCCGTAATAACTGCGGACTTTAAATCTCCATAATTTTTTGATGGCAAAAAAGGATTATAATGCAAGAAAAAACCACCTTCTGTAATCCCTTTATCAGCCGCCGTTATAGATTGAATGGATTGTATAGACTTATTGGGCTTAATATAAGGCACCTTCAAATCACTTGAGCCTAAGTTGTATTCCGCATTGCCAGCCATAGCTGAAAAGCTAATCAAGACTGATGCAAATACTGATAAAATTGAGTATTGTTTTGTCATAGTATTATTTTTTTACTGCGTACTCTTCGTTTTCCGCTTCCCGTTATGGTATGCTAATGTAATTAAAAAATCGCTTTACGAGTTCTCGACCAAAAGGTTTCTACAAACAAGCCGTTCTTCCTCCATCAACAGGTACATTAATTCCATTAATATAGCTCGCTGCGTTAGAAGATAAAAACCCAACAGCATTGGCAATTTCCTCAGGTTCAGCAACTCGTTTCATTGGTACTTGGTTTGCCATAGCTATTCCAATTTCTTCTATGGTTTGTCCTGTCTTCTCCGCTTTGGCTTCAATAATAGATTTTAAACGGACAGTCTTTGTTGCCCCTGGTAATACATTGTTTACTGTAATGTTGAATTCGCCTAATTCATTGGCTAAGGTCTTTGCCCAGTTGGCAACTGCACCACGAATAGTATTAGATACTCCAAGTCCATTTAAAGGCTGTTTTACTGAAGTAGAAATTATATTAATAATTCTACCAAACCCTTCTTCTTTCATTCCTTTAATTACCGCTTGTGCCATAATATGATTGCAAACCAAATGATTATTAAAGGTTTGAGTAAACTCTTCTACTTTAGCTGTTTGTATTGGACCGCCAGCAGGTCCACCAGTATTATTTACCAGAATATGAACATAACCATTTATCTCCAAAAAATTTTCGACTAAAAGTTTAAGTTCTGTAGGAAAAGAAAAATCTGCTTTAATATAGTGATGATTTTGACCTTGCGAAGTGTCTAGCTCTTCTTTAGCAGAAAGTAATTTTTGCTCATTTCTTGCGACAAGAACAGTACTCGCTCCCTGACTTGCGAGTTGAATAGCAATAGCCTTTCCTATTCCTTGTGTACTTCCGCAAACTATAGCTGTTTTTCCTTTTAGATTTAAATCCATAATTACTAATATTTTTTCCAAATATAATTCATGGACAAATAATAATGTGAGTTTTCCTCTAAACATTTAATAACCAATATCGGCCACATATAGGTATAAGATTATTAATTTAGAGCCCAAATCTAAAAAGTTATGGCAATAGCAAAACCCTTCAATCTTCAAAAATGGATTGATGACAATCGTGACCTCCTTAAACCACCAGTTGGAAACAAAAATTTATATGTTGAAGCTGGAAATTTCATTGTTATGATAGTTGGTGGTCCGAATGCAAGAAAAGATTACCATTACAACGAGTCTGAAGAACTATTCTACCAATTGGAAGGTGATATCAATGTTAGAATACAAGAAGACGGCAAAGCTTTGGATGTACCGGTAAAAGCTGGAGAGATGTTTCTATTGCCGGCAAAGACTCCGCACTCTCCAATGCGCTCTGAAAATTCTGTTGGTTTAGTTATCGAAAAAGTAAGACTTGGTTCTAATGATACCGATGGATTAATGTGGTTTTGCGATAAGTGCAATAACAAATTACACGAAACCTATTTTCCATTAGTTAACGTTGAAAAAGACTTTCAACCAAGGTTTAGAGAATTTTATAATTCCGAAGAATTAAGAACCTGTTCTAAGTGCTCTCATGTAATGGATACTGATTCAAGATTTACCGACTGATGCGAATTAACGGTCACGGTCATCTTTTACCTGAGCCCCATCAGGTGCCAAAATTCATGAAAGACAAGAAGTTGTTTTCGATTGACAATGACAAAAAGTTTATGCGACAAGGTTCTTGGTCTCGACCGATTACCGACCCTAGTTTTTTCCTAAAAGAAAAGCTAGAATGGATGGAGAAAAACAATATCGATCATGGTGTGATGCTTAATTTATCTCAAGTTTATTGCAATGGTTGGGAGCGCCAAGATGCTAAAGACGCAATTCAATGGCAAAATGACTTCAACGCATCAGTGCAACACAATAACCCAAGTAAATTCACTTGTGGTTTTTTAGTGCAGCCAAAATTCATGAGCGATGCATTGTTAGAGATTGAGCGCTGTATTACTAAACTTAACCTAAAATTACTCTGCCTACCAACCCATTATCTAAATGACCTTGATGAGTGGGTTTCGGTTGCTGATGAATCTTGTAAACCGATTTTTGAATTGGCCAACAAATACAAATTAGCACTTGAAATTCATCCATATGACGGATCAAAAATGATTAAATTAAAGGACCAAAATTGGCGTTTTCATTTAGTTTGGATGATGGCTCAAACAGCTGACACACTCCATTTTTACACGCTAAATAATATACCAAATAAATACAAAAATATACGAACCGCTTTTGCGCATGGTTGTATGCTTGGCCAAGCTAATTTTGGGAGAAGAGTGCAGGGTTTTGAAGGTCGACCAGATTTATTCGAAAGCACAGAACATCCGAAAACCAGTCTCGGACATCCAAATCTGTTTTTTGACACATTAGTGCATGACCCATATACTTTACAATTACTAAAACAAAGAGTCGGAGTGCCGCAAATTATTTCTGGATTAGACGATCCATATCCACTTGGAGAAATGGAAAGTATTCCTAATTCGTATCCTGGTAAAGTGATTGAAGATGCCGTGGAATTAAAAATTCTAACAAAACAAAATTCCGATGACATTTGGTCTAAGAATGTGCTGAAGTGGTTAGGGTAACCCTTTTTTACTAACGCACTAAATTAACATGGCCAATTGCCTTGCCTTCTTCGCCAGAATACTCTTGATACCAAATTTTCCAAACGTATGTTCCTATCGGAGATTCAAGCCCTTTAAAGGTTCCGTCCCAACCTTTAGTGATATCATCTGAGGTGAAAATTAACTCCCCCCATCGATTATAAATTAACATTTCGAAATACTCAATCTCTGTTCCGTAAGCAAAGAAATATTCGTTAAGGCTATTATCGTTTGGTGTAAAAGTGTTTGGCACGTATATACTTCCCGTAACATAAACAGTTAACGAATCAGTGGCCACACAGCCATATTTATCAGTCATAGTAACATGAAAAACGGTTGTTTCTAAAGGTAAAATTGTCGGATTCTTGCAAGTGTCGCAGTTCATTATATCTGAAGGCGACCAAACGAAACTTGGCCCAACACCATTGGGAACCAGTTTTCCTTCATGATTCCATTCGATAGTAAAATTAGCACCGGCATCAATAATCGGGTCCGGAAAAGTATCTAAAGAAACTGAATGCACGGAAGAACAACTAAGTGAATCAAAAACAATGACTTGATAGGTTGTTGGCTGTTCTACCAAAACCATAGGGTTACTCACGTTGTTATTACTCAACCCTGCTTGAGGTGTCCATATATAACTCGACCCGCCATATACGTTTAGCTGAATACTGTCTCCGCCGCAAGCCATGGTATCAGACATTATTGAAGTAAGCAGATAATTGACCTTTACGGTTACAATTGCATAGTCTTTTCCACAGCCATTTCTCACTTCTACTACGTATTCTGTATCTGTAAAAGGTTCACATAATGGATTGTAAACGTTGTTTGTATCTAAGTAAATATTAGGTGTCCAGCGATAACTTAAACCTCCACTAGCTATTAAATTAATTGCATCGCCAAAACAAATTAATGTATCATTTGATACAGCAGCGATAGGTGCATTTGTATCTACATTAACCACAACTGTTTTATTCCAAACACAGTTTTTGTCATCTGTAACATCAAGAAAAAACGTTACCGAATTATCGGGATATGTGATCGTTAAATTACTATCGGGATAATCCAAAAAGGCTGCTGGCGACCAGTCATAACTAACC
>CAJQPE010000077.1 GCA_905480125.1 uncultured Flavobacteriales bacterium
AAGTAATACTTGATAATTCGAATCATAGAGGCATTGGTTTTGTTATGCCAAACGGAATCTGTGATTATCCAATAATGAGTTATGCAATCAGTATCGATAGTGTAGAAGTTTTAACCGGTATTAACTTTTTTTCAAAAATTAAGGATGAAGATTTCATAGAACAAAAAGTCGATATCGACATATGGCAATCAGGAAGCAAGAAAGGTGATGTAGCTCCCTTAAACCCTACAACTCTAGAAAAAGGAATGATTAACACAGTTCAAGCAAAATATAACATTGGAACAAAATCTACTGTATGCGGAACAGTAGTATCTACAAAATATAGTGAGAAATCTGGTGCAACTTTCTTAAATTTGGATAAGAAATTTCCAAATCAAATATTTAGTGTTGCAATTTGGAAGGATAATCGGCCCAACTTTAGCTACATGCCTGAAATTGAGCTAAACAATAGAAAAGTTTGTATTACCGGAAAAATCGAAAACAATAAGGGAATACCAGCAATGAATATTTCAAATGAAAAATCTATCATAATCATAAGAGAAGAAAAATGAACAAAATAGTAATTACTATAGCAATTGCACTTTTTAGTGTTGTTGGATATACTCAGAATACAGTCAAAGAACTTTCCGTTGGTATTGAAAAAGGTCAGCATGGAATAGTCGAAGTTCGTTTAAACATGGAAGACGAGTTTAGAACCCTGGAAGGAAGGGATTCTAAAGGTCTTGCACGTATTTCGTTTTTCACTGGAAAGGGAGAAGACAAATGCCTATTATCAAAAGGATTTAAAGGTGTAGACCATATTGTCATTATCCTTAACGAAATGGTTCAAAACGGATGGAAATTAATTAATACATATCCTATTAGGGGAACATCTTTACTAATTACGCACTATGTATTCGTAAAGGTTAAGAAATAGTAAGCCAATGGAGAAGGCAGATCTCAGAAGGGAATACAAACTTAAACGAAGTCAATTACCTCTATCTGAGGTAAAATCATGTTCTGAACAAATTTTCAACCTTATAAAAGAGCATTTTACGCTCCATAACAAAACGGTTCATATCTTTCTTCCAATAGCTAGCTTTAACGAAATAAATACAGCTTCTTTTATTGAATTTCTATTTGAATCAAAATGCACGGTGGCAACATCAATTACGAAATTTAGCCCACCAGGTCTTACCCATTGCATTATTGATGAAAATACAACTTACCAAAGGGATAAACTTGGTATTCCATGCCCTGTTGAGGGAGTAGCAATTTCTGAAAACAAAATAGACATAGTAATTATCCCTCTTTTAGCTTTTGACAATAAAGGAGCACGCGTAGGTTATGGAAAAGGCTTATACGATCGTTTTTTAGCAGAATGCAATCCAAAATGTATTAAAATTGGGGTTTCTCTTTTCGAGTCAACCTGCTCTATTTCAGGAGTTAACAAAAATGATATTTCATTAGACTATTGCGTTACTCCAAATCAAATTTATTCTTTCAAATAGAATTTAAACTCCTTTATTGTTTTTGTTAAACAATAGGAAGGTTTTTATCCAATGAAACCACCTATTAGTCAAAAACTAACTGAATAACTGATTGAATCGAATCAACTATTGTAACTTGTAAGGTTACCTCACTTATTTTATAATGAAATTTAAATTTGAAATAGGATACACGATTAGTGTAATTGCCATTTGTTTTGGAATGTTATTTTATAATTTTTCAAACAACAACCGCCAACTAGAAGCGTTTGGTTTTGTCGAGTATCATTTTGCTTTTAACATTAATTCTTCGCACAATTCAGGACTAATCAACTATGCTGTGGTTGGTGTTAAGGATGGAAAGATTGTGAGTAAAAAGCCCATGGAATTAAAAACTTTTCTTCTTCAAGCAATGGGAAAACAAACTTCGGCTGCAAATTTTGATAATATAGATTTATTTGCTGCTTATAACCTGAGTGACTGTTTCTATAAATACGATTCTATTTCCGATAATTATTCTGAGTGTTTTACATTAGAGGATCTTTGGACTTTGCGGTACAGTAGGAACCCAATATGCCCTGTGGGTTGCATTCCTGCACCAGGAATGAAAATTGAAGGTTGGTCGCAGGGTAAGTTCCATCCATCATGGCCGCAAATACAAATTTTACAAGAATATGGAGTAATACAAGATTCAGATTTTTTTTACGGAGAAAACATGTTTAAACTATTTCAAGATCTTGAAAACCCAGACTGGATAGATAAATATAAAACTGCTAAATGAAATAGCGCAATAGTATGCTTAATAAGGACTTCTCACAAAGACGCGGAAGTCAGTTAGCTTAATGTTATTATTTCATAATCCGAGTTCTTTTTTTTAAGCTCAGTTTTAATAACAGTTCTTATTAACATTGTTTCTTTTTGCAAAGTCAAGAAATTTTTTAAATCTTCGACATTATTCAGGTTTTCTTGATCTGAATAATAACCATAGCCTTTATAATTTCCTTTTTCTATGTATATAAAACTTTTTTCATCAGCTCTTCTCCCCTCACCTTTAATAACAAGCGTATCTTCTCCCAGATTAAAACCTTCTAAAAACAACTCTATATTTGTGGCATGCTCTTCAATGGAAATGTCACCTACATCAAACTGTTCCATACCGCAATATGAAGGTTTCAAAGTAAATTCATCTATTTTTTTAATCAACCAATTTCTTGCTTCACTAAGCGTTGGAAAAGCTTTTATAAATGCAGAATGATTAGTGGCTTTATTAATTCCTAATCGTTTATTATTACTACGGTCCTCATAAATAAAAATACCAAACTTATCAATTCTGGATTTTTGAGATCGATTGTAGACTGGCCAATTGTGTTTTATTTCAGTATCTTCTAGAAACGCCGCTATCAGCTCATTACCGGTTACTTCAAACGAAACATCAAATATCTCTCTTGAAAAAACTTCATTTTTCCAAGACAATTTACCCGTAAAATGAGATGAAACTCTATTCTTTAAGTTTTTTGCTTTCCCTATGTAAATAACCTCTCCTTTGTTATTGTGAAAATAATATACACCTGTTTTCTTAGGTAGTTTTTTAAATCGAGCTTTAGGGAGATTAGCGGGCAAAGTAGATTCATTAGAATTTGCCTTTAAGGAAGCCTCAATAAATGCCAAGTTTTTTTGATACATTAATTCAAATAATTTGGCTGTAGCCTCAGTATCCGGCATTGCTCGGTGTGCATTGTTTAATCCAATCCCTAGGCCTCTTGTCAACTTCCCCAAGCTATAAGAAGCCATGCCAGGAATGATTTCTCTACTCAATCTAACTGTGCATAAGCGTTTTTCATTAAACCTGATTCCACAATCAAAAAAAGCTTGCTTTATAAATTTATAATCAAAATTCACGTTGTGTGCTACAAATACCTTTCCTTTCAGTAACTCAAATAATCCTTTAGCTACCTCCTCAAATAAAGGAGCTTCTTTAACCATTTCATTGGTAATTCCAGTTAATTTCACTACAAATGGTGTAATAGGCTGCTGAGGGTTGATTAAAGTCTCAAAACGATCAATTTCTTTTTCTCCATCAGTTATGATTACTGCAATTTCAGTGATTTTATCCTGATTTGCGACACTCCCGGTTGATTCAATATCTACAATGGCAAATAATCTCATATAATACAGACAAAAATACGTTTTTTAAAACGTAGTATTTTTACGTTTTGGTATTAAATGAATTCTGAAAGCAAAAACTTAGTAAATATTAATATTTATTCTCATTTTTATAGATATTACTATTTATTGATACTATACGATGACAGAAAATTTCCAGTTTGACTCTTCACAAATCGAATTTATAAAAAAAAGTTTTACCAATAATTTTAAGTTTAGGTCTAGCTTATTTAAGATTTTACCAATGGGTTTTCTTTCGGGGATGAAAATCAGTAAATTAACAGAAGATACATGCTCGGTTACTGTTCCTTACAAACGCAAAAACAAAAACCCTTTTCAATCCACTTTTTGGGCCGTACTAGGAATGGCTGCAGAAATGAGTTCAGGTGCTTTGCTCATAATGTACACGCATAAGCAAAAACCTTCTATTGCAATGATTATAGTGAATTGTACCGGTAATTTCGTAAAAAAAGCTACGGATATAACCACATTTACATGTAATGACGGTCAAAAAATAAAGCAAGCCATAAAAGCTGCTATCGATAAGGAAGAGCCTCAACTAATCGAATGCCATATGCAAGGAGTAAATGAAGCCGGTGAAGAAGTGGCTAATTTTACTTTCACCTGGTCAGTTAAAGCAAGAATAAAAAAATAGAACATTATTCAATGTAAACTTTCTTGGTTATGGTGCTTTCGCCATTGGTAAATGAAACCAGATAGATCCCTTTACTAAGATCATTAATGCCTAAACTAATGTTACCACCAACCGCAGTGCTCATTAATTGTTTTCCAAGAAGATTATGAATTATTAGAGTTCCCGATTCTTTTCCTGTTATAACGTGTATTTTTTGGTTGGCCGCATATACAACAACCTCATCTAAGTTGCGATTCGAAACATTAACAAATCCATC
>CAJQPE010000078.1 GCA_905480125.1 uncultured Flavobacteriales bacterium
AGCAGGCTAAAAGAACCATGAAAGAATTGTTCAACACATACATGATGTGAGTAAAAATAAAATGGGCTGATGAATATCCGATCCAAGAAACTACTTTTTCACTGGATAATTGGTTCATCAAAACGATCCAATTTGGAGAAACCAAAATTAAACTCAATATTCCAATGAATAAATACCCTTTCCAAGTCTCCTTAGCTAAATAGAATAATCCTAGAATTCCTGTTATTCCGACAGAAAGTGCACAAAAGTAGTGCGTTGAAGCCCCAAGGGCAGCGAAGAGAGACACGAGAAATATAATCCACGATTTGTTAATTGGCTTGTCAAAAAGAAAAACACTCCAATAGTAGATGAAGCTAAGATAAAAGAAGAATCCAGGGCTATATGGTCTTACAATCTGTGAGTTGATTAGCGAGAATTCAAGACAGGTAATCATTCCTGCCAAAGCCAACCCTATTGTTGGATTAAACCATTTTTTTCCGATTAAATAGGAGTACCATATGCTTGCTATTCCAAATATCACCATGGGAAGTCTTAATGCCATGGCGCCCCATCCAAATAATTTACCAATGACGAAAACAAAAATTGCTAGGAATGCCGTGTGTCCGTCAGTTTTTACACCTTTATTAAGTACATCCGAGAGGTTAATACAGTTCTTTACACCTGTAATTATACTGAGCTCATCATTTGTAAGAGAAAAACCTTCGAGATTAAATAAACGTAATACTGATCCTAGTAGCAGGATAATAATTATCCAAAATCTATTGGATTTCATCTGAGCGTTCTTTGGCGAATGGCTTCATAAATCAATACTCCAGCTGCTACAGATACATTCAGTGATTCTATTTTCCCTCCCAATGGAATTTTTGCAAGATGGTCGGCTTTACATATGAGCTCACTACTTATGCCGTCTTCTTCAGACCCCATAATTATAGCCAGTGGGTCACTATAATCGAAATTAAAATAATAGTCTTCAGTTTTTTCAGTGCAAGCAACTAGTTTAAGTCCAGACTGCTGAAGAAAATCCGCACATTGCTTAAGCGACCTAGTCTTACAAATAGGAATTTTAAACAATGCACCTGCAGATGTTTTGATGGCGTCCGGGCCAATCATTGCCCTACCTTTTTCTGGAACTATTATGGCGTGAACTCCAGCACATTCAGCAGTTCTAGTAATGGCACCAAAATTACGAACATCAGATATTCGATCAAGAATTAATATAAAAGGGGTTTCACCCTTTTCATAAATACCGGGGAGAATATCTTCAATATTGTTATAAATAATAGGAGAAATAAAGGCAACTACTCCTTGGTGGTTTTTTCGTGTTATTCGATTTAATTTCTCGACTGGAACGTATTGTGAAACAATGTTCCTTTGTTTAAGCATTTGATTTAGTTCAGAATAAACTTCGCCTCTAATTCCTTTTTGAATTAAAACCTTATCAACTTCTTTTCCCGATTGTAAAGCTTCAATTGTCGGACGGGTGCCAAAAATGATATTTGATTTTTCTTTTTCTCTCATCAGTTGTTTAGGAAAACACGGCCTTGTCGCCAGCTGTCAACTGCTCGATACCAATGGCTTTTATAAATGGAGGAACGATTCAATCGATAATCATTATCACTAAATGGATTTATCACTTTAGAGAATACAAAATTCACTGACATATAATTATTATCTTCACCATAAACCCAACTTTCCGAGTTCGAATTTTTATAAATTACGTTGGGGGGGCCAAATATTAGATAGGTCATTCCCCGATCCGTTCTCCAACCCTCATCAAAAGATGAAAAGTAAATATTCGCGTATTCAATTCTATTGTAAAAGTGTTTGATGAGCTCTTTGGCTCTTTCAGGATTCGTGGCATTTTCGATCCAAAACTTATCTAGTGCGGCCTTTAAATCTGAATCATCTAATAAAGCTTGATATTCTTTCTTACTAGTTATATAACGCAACGGTTCAACCATTCTTTCATTAGTGCCAAACGCCGGAAAATATTCTGGAAATGAGTACAATGTTATGCCCTTCCGAGACTCTAAATCAGCAACCAAATGAATTAAACCAGCTTCTGGCATGGTAATTTTAGCTACACCTTTTGATAATTTAACCGATGATATTCTATCTGCCTCATACAAAAATGGTTTAGGAGTATAGGTTGCAAAAGGGGGTGGCGCTAGCTTAAACTCGCGGTTATAATACCTTATTTGAAGTTCTTTGAATCTGATATGATTAAAATGAACAAGAACATCTTGTGATTGATTGATGAAATTTCCAAATATTGGCGTTCCTGAAGTGTCTGTTATAAGGTAGTTCTGCTTAGTTAATAGATCAATTTTAGTTACGTTAATGAATTGTTCGGATTCCAAACCACTATATTCATCTACTGAGGTAACTCTCAATACATATTTTTGATCTCGTTTAGCTTTTATATTAATTTTTCCACTAATGTAATTTGGCTCACTAGCCGAAGAGTTTTCAACTAAATAAGAAGTCAAGCTATCTTTAATTATTTCGGATTCGAACGAATCGTATAAAATATAATTCACTTTAACCTTTGCTTCAGCCGGTTTGGTAGCATCAACTACTCTATAGGTCAATTCTTGCGAATTGAATTTAAAATACAATGAAGACGTTGAATCATTATCGTGATAAACGATGTATTGCGGGTTGAATTTTTCATCAGACCAATTATATATATTTGAAAAATTGGTCGAGCTTAAGTTTGTCGTGGTTGTGCATGAAGAAATAATGCAAAGCACAACTAGCATAAAATATATCGATTTTCTAAGCTTCATTCTCTTCAGACTGGTCAATCAAAGACTGATCTATGCTTTTATTGGATGTAGTTGAAGCACCCAATCTTTTTAACTTTTGAACCCGGCCAACTAAATTTCCAGAGCCCAAAGATAGTTTCTTCATAGCGCTTTCATAAGATTTTGACGCTCCTTCCATTTTATTACCAACGTCCATTAAATCGCGAGTAAAGCCTACGAATTTATCATAAAGTTTACCAGCTTGATCAGCAATTTCTTTGGCATTTTTGTTTTGTTTATCTGTTTTCCAGATGTAAGAAATAGTTCGAAGCGTAGCTAATAAAGTAGAGGATGACACTAAAACAATATTCTTTTCCAGAGCCTTTTCAAATAACCGTGGTTCTTTCTTTAATGCCAATGTGAGAGCGGGTTCGTTAGCTAAAAACATCATTACGTAGTCGGGTTGAATAATATCTAGGTTTTGATAATTCTTGTTACTCAAAGAATTTATATGCTCTGTTACGCTTGCTAGGTGTTCTTTAAAAAACTGTTCTTTTAGAATTTCATCTTCTTCGTTATAGTAATTATTGTAGGCAGTTAACGAAACCTTTGAATCAATAATTAAATGTTTATTATCGGGTAGCTTGATGATATAATCGAGCCGTTGATTTGCCCCTTCTTCTGTTTTTAAATTATGTTCTTTTTCATAATGAATACCGTTTTCAAGTCCAGCTCTTTCAAGAATTTTTTCGAGTTGCAGTTCTCCCCAGTTTCCTTGGGTTTTTGAATCGCCCTTTAATGCTCTTGTCAAATTTTGAGCGTCAGTATGCATTTGCTTATTTAGCTCTGCTAAATTTTTAACTTGTTCTGCTAATGTGGAGCGCTCTTTGAGTCCTTTCTCGTACGTGTTTTGAACTTTTTCTTCAAATTCTCCGAGCTTTACCTTGAGCGGATTTAATACTTCGTTAAGTTTCTTTTGGTTAGTCTCACTAAATTCAGTTGTGTTTTGTTTAAGAATTCGATTAGCAATGTTTTCAAATTCAGTTGCAAATTTTTTCTGAATAGTTTCAAGCTCTTGCTTTTGTGTTTTTAGCTTTTCATCAAGCGAATTATTGTCGGCATGCAATAAAATGTTTTCTTCTTTTAGCTTGTCGATAACGGCAGCTTTTGTATTTAGATCTTCTTCTTGATTTTTAAACTTTTCAACTGCATTAGAAATACGTTCCTCGAGCAGTGTTTTTTGCTTGTCTATTTCGTGAAGTTGATTTCTAAGCTCATCTATTTCAATGTTATCGCTGTCGCTGAAGGCGTTAGTGTTAGTTTTGGATTTTTGATAAAAAAATCCGGCAACAAATCCGATTGATACCCCTAATATAAGTATAATTATTTCCATAGCAACTAGGCGATAAAAGTAAGTAATAACTGTTGATTATTAGAAGAAGTTTACGAAACCAAAATGAATTTTAGCGGCTCTTATTGGGGCTAGTTCATTTTCTTGATATCCCAGAGCGTAATTTAGCGAGAAAATACCGGCTTTTGTTTCAAAACTTATTCCTAAACCAAATCCAATAGGTGTGTCAGATTTATATTCTTCTATAGATTTGTTCTCATAATATCCTCCATCAATAAATAAATAGGTGTAAGAGTTTTGCTCAAGTAAATATCGGAATTCAATCGTTCCGATTGCGTAGGATGAAGCGTTTATTGATTCTTCGTCAAAACCTCTTAGCGTTAACAATCCTCCAATTCTATACAATTCATTTTTAAATAATTGTTCATTATAGCGGTAAGCTCCCTTTGCTCCAAATTTTATAGTTGCTTGTTTTTTTATCGGAATGAAATAGCTAAAATGCCCTAATCCATTTAGCTGTGCGGTGTTGAGCTCGATATCATTATAAATTTGTTCTGGTAAATTAGAATTTTTAATTATTTGTCTTGTACCTGCACCGCCTTCAATAAAAAATTGATAGCCGCGTGTCGGGTTGAACTTGTAATCTAACTTTTCCGATCGTAAACCTAGTCCGTAAGTTGTGTTATTGACATCTATCTGAGCTGGTAGCGATGAAATATTCTCCATTCCCATAGTACTGAGCAGTCGTGATTGTTTTTGATCTGCGAATACTTTGAAATAATTCCCTCTGGGCAATATATATTGAACACCAAGTAGGCCTTGTACATCTTGAAAAGTAGTATCTCGTTTATATAACATGAATTTAGATTCAATACCAAAAGGAGTGTTTAAAATAAAAGGGTAAGCAGCAGTAACTTTTAGATCAGTAGTTTGATTTTGAAGTTTCCGCCAGTTTAGTTTAATTGATTCTCCTCGGCCTAGGGCGTTTAAGAGCAGTAATTTTATGTCACCCGTAAATATAACTTTATTAGTTTTGTTGTCGGGTAATATCCCAAGCACACCATCAAATCGACTGGCTTTTTTGTTTTCCAAAAACAAAGTCAATTTGTTAAAATCATTTGTGAAAAGAACCTCGTAAGGTTGTTTTTGTTTAACAAATGGCAATTCGGTTATTCTAGCAGATATTCTCGAAATATTTAATTCGTTATACATTGCACCTGGTTTAATGTCTAAATAGTTATAGATGTATATAGGTGAAATTTTTGCTGTCCCGATTATGGAAATGCTGTCAATTGCTGTTACTTGATTTTTTTGGAGTTTTAGTTGAGCAGAAATCGATTCTTCGTATATTTCTATGCTATCCAATTGAATTGAAGCAAAAGGATATCCGTTATTTTCGTAATAAACAATTAATTTTTCGAAAAGTTGTCCTAGTTGCTTTTTATTAAGGGGTTTTTTATTGTAAATTTTATCTCTAAACCCGACCTGGGAAAGAGCATATTCATCAATATTTCCCTTGCTGAGTTTAGCCCATTTGTAACGGCTGCCAATATACAAAGATGCCACACAGTTCATAGAGTCACATGACCAATAGTCTAATGAAGCGGAGATATATCCATCAGATATTAGTTTTGGAATTATTGCAGTAACTGCTTTTTTGGCTTGATTTTGAGTAGAGAATTCTTTTTCCAACTCGAAAGAGGAGAGTTGTTCTGAACTAGAATCAACGCTAATAACTTGAAGTTTAACTTGGGAAAAGCTCAATGAACATATTAATAGCAACGGTATTAAGAAAAGATATCTCATTAAGTCTTTGAACGCAAATTTTTTGGTGTTGTTATTCTACTTGCCAATTGATTATTTTTTTTCCTTCTTTCATTAATAGTTCATTGGTTTTGGAAAAATGCCTGTTACCGAACCAATAGCCCCTATTCGCGCTCAAAGGTGAAGGGTGCCCAGTAGTTAAAATATGGTGTTTTGATGAATCAATAAGTGCGGACTTCTTTTTAGCAAAGCCCCCCCATAAAAGAAATATTATGCCCATATTTTCTTTAGAAATTACTTTAATTGTTGCATCTGTAAATTTTTCCCAACCGATAGATTGATGGGAATTAGCCTCACCGGCTCGGACTGTAAGTGCCGAATTTAACAATAAAACTCCCTGGTTGGCCCAAAAGGAAAGATTACCATACTCGGGGGTGGTAATGCCAACATCTGAAACAAGTTCTTTGTAAATGTTAGATAGAGAAGGAGGGAGAGATAACCCTTTGTTAACCGAAAAGCATAGCCCATTTGCTTGCCCATTTCCATGATAAGGATCCTGACCAATAATTACCACCTTAACCTTGTCTAGAGGTGTTAAATTGTACGCATTAAATAGTTGAGATTCCTTAGGATATATGCTATAAATTTTATTCTCTGCCACTAAAAAACGCATCATGCTAGTAAAATATGATGCGTTAATTTCTTTATATAGTGCTTTTTTCCATGAAATTTCTTTTAAAGAATTAATCTGCGAAGACATAATGCTTAGAGTTTATGATAAAGGCAATAGTAACAATAGCAATTGTAATTATTTTGCAGTCAAACAAAAAATGTTACTTTTACATTGATTATATTACACTAACTTAGTGTAAGTAATAGACAAGTTGTTATCTTTGTCGCTCAAATTTCTGAAATTAAGAAGTAAAAGATGAAAAAGCTAATTGGAATAATCTCAGTATTGATGTTTGTAACATGTCTATTGTCGTCTTGTGCCTCGCATGAAAGGTGTCCTGCCTATGGTGAGCTAGATGAGCATACTGAGCAAGAAGATCAAGTATAATTTTCGTATGAATTGGAAGCCAATTACTTCCGTAGATCAAATTTCTTTTTTAATTCAAGAATCTAATTATAACAGTAACGCAGGTGTTTTAATATTAAAGCATAGCACGCGATGTTCTGTAAGTTTTTTTGCAAAAAAGAATTTGGAATCTAGTTGGAATATTTCAGAAGATAAACTTCCTACTTATTATCTAGATCTTATTAAGTATAGAGACGTATCTGATCAGCTAGCAGAAATTTTTGAAGTTCGACACGAATCTCCTCAGTTGTTGCTTATTAACAATGGACATTGCAGCTATTCAGCAGCTCATTCAGAGATTTCAGCAGAAGCAATTGAAAGTCAAATTGCTACCAGTTAAAAATTAACTCTTGCTCTAATTGGGGGTGTAAGCTTTTAGCCACTGGACAATTTTCCGCCGCATTCAGTAATATTTGTTTTTGCTGTTCAGTAAAAGGATACTTGGCAAACGAGATTTCCACTTTTAATTTTGCCACTCTTCTAGGGGCAGTTGCCATTGTTTTTTCAATATTAAATGATGGCGTGCCAATCTCGAAATTGTTTTTTAGGGCATATAATCCCATAATTGTAACGGCACAACTCCCTAAAGCTGTTGCTAAAAGATCTGTGGGAGAAAACGCTTCACCTTTGCCATTGTTATCTGTCGGGGCATCTGTAATTATTTCCACCCCAGACTTAACATGTACCGAACTAGTTCTTAGCTCTCCATTATATTTTGATTCTACCGTTTTCATCCGCGTATCGTTCAGGTTTAAATTAGCGGTAAATGTCCTATATTTGCATTAACTTGACGTTATTATGATGAAGAAATTATTACTTATATGGTTTTTTGTCGGAATGGCTCTATGCATTTCTGCTCAAAAAGTGGATTTTGCATCCAGTGTTGAGTTTGATTCGGAATTATATGCGAGTATTTTGTTTCATACCAATGGCTGGGGTATTAGTGCTACAAAGGCAAAGCATAGAAACGAAGGCAAAAAATGGTTATTTACGGCCGAGTTGGTTACATTTAAACATTTAAAAGAAGAGAAAAGACTTAATCCATATGTTGATAACACAAAGAAATATGTCTACGGAAAGTTGAATTACTTTACTGTTTTTCGTCCTAGTATCGGTCAGCAAAAAATCATTTATGCTAAGGGAAGCAAACTTGGGGTTCAAGTAGCGATTAACTATAATATTGGTGCCTCAATTGGGTTTACACGGCCTGTATACCTAGAAATTCTTTATCCAAGCGTTTTAGGAAGACCAGAAGGATCAACTCCATCTTCCGAAGCTTATAATCCAGACATTCACAACCCCGAAATGATATTAGGTAGGGATACCTATTTTCGGGGCTTTAATCAAACAAAAGTATATCCAGGTATTCATTGGAAAGTGGGCTTTAACTTTGACTATGCTAGTGAAAGTACTCTAGTTCGTGGCATTGAAACAGGGTTGGCATTTGATGCCTATTTGAAGAAAATTCCGTTAATGGCGTTCGCGCACAATCAACGATTTTTTGTAACTGGATATATGAGCTTTCATTTCGGGAAAAAACAATAAAGAAAATCATGAGTGAGGTTGGCGTTGAAGAAAAATCTTCAGCAAGAGTAAAGAAGCCTAGTTGGTTAAGGGTTAAGCTTCCAACAGGAAAGGAATACCTAAAAGTTAGAGAGCTGGTTTCTGACCATAAATTACATACAATTTGCGAAAGTGGAAATTGCCCTAACATGGGAGAATGTTGGGGCGCAGGCACTGCAACGTTTATGATACTTGGTAACATCTGCACAAGATCATGTGGCTTTTGCGCTGTTGCAACTGGCAGGCCAGAGGCAGTAGATCCATTTGAACCACTTAGAGTTGCTAAGTCGGTAAAGTTGATGAGTGTAAAGCACTGTGTTTTAACATCCGTTGATAGAGATGACCTAGAAGACGGAGGCTCCATAATATGGGCAAATGTTGTTAATAAGGTAAGGGAGTTAAGCCCTTCAACCACAATGGAAACCCTAATTCCAGATTTTATGGGAAAGTGGGATAATCTGCAAAGAATAATTGACGTAGCTCCAGAAATTGTGTCTCACAATTTGGAAACAGTTCGGAGGCTAACTAAAGAAGTTCGAATTCAAGCAAAGTATGACAGAAGTTTGGAGGTTTTAATGCGCTTAAAAAAGGGGGGGATGAAAACCAAATCCGGTGTTATGCTTGGTCTTGGAGAAAAAGAAGAGGAAGTCATCGAAACCATGACAGATTTGCGATCGGTAAATGTTGACATTCTTACTCTAGGTCAGTATTTACAACCAACTAAAGAGCATTTGCCAGTAGCTGAATTTGTAAATCCAAAAATGTTCGATAAATTTAAGGCAATAGGTTTGAAGATGGGCTTTCGTTATGTTGAAAGCGGACCTCTAGTTCGTTCATCCTACCATGCTGAGAAGCATCTCTTCTAGCAAAGAATATCCGTCTACCTTTCAAATTCAACCGTTTAATAACTCTGTAATTGTTGGGTTTATCCCAATGTGTAATTTTATCTTATGTGATGCTGATTTTTCCTGGTAATTCAATTATGATATTAGCATTCAAAGAATTTAAATAAACTGCTTTCTAATTAGGAATATAAATGCGTATCTTGCGCTCCTGTTTTTAAGATAAAATTATCACGATATGAAGAATACATTACTCGTAAGCGCATTAGCAATATCTCTAGCTGGAGCTGGATATATAGCAATGAATAGTAATAATAATGTTTCACCCTCCTATGAGGTTAGAACTCAATTGTCATTTAATAAGAAAGCACAAAGTTGGAGACATTCTCAAGAGTTTCAGAAAATGTTTCGTGCCGACCTTAATACTGGAGAAATAGATCCTAGAGATGTTTTAAACGCAAGAGAACAAGTTAGTTTTTATGAAGGGCAGCGTGGCAGTGTTGGTTTAGAATGGGCAGAGCGAGGGCCAGATAATGTAGGTGGACGAACACGAGCTGTTCTTGTTGATATTCTTGACACAACTGGTAATACCGTTTATGCAGGTAGTGTCGCTGGTGGTTTATTTAAATCAAGTGATGGTTGTTCAACTTGGCTTCCGATTAATGACCAATCTGATGCTCCGGCAATTAGCTGTATCGATCAAGGGGTCAATGGAACTATTTATGTAGGAACAGGATCTTCTTTTGAAACCTATAGTGGAAATGGCAATTCTGGCATGATTGGTATGGGGATGTACAAATCTACAGACGGAGAAAATTTTGAATTACTTCCTTCTACGATCCCAACTCCTACAAATAGTATGGGTGCCGACTGGACTAATATCAATGCTATTGCAGTTGACCCAACAAATGACCAAAGGGTTTTTGCAGCGACTAAACAAGGATTAATGTTATCTTCTAACGGAGGAACAACTTGGGAATGTGCAGCAACTAATGCAGTAGGTCAATGTGTTGGGTCTATCCAAGATGTGAAAATTGCTCGGGATGGGACTGTAATGATGGTAACAGGTGGAAGTGTAATGGTTTCTGCCGATGGTTCGATTGGTAGTTTTGAATTAGCAACGGGTTCTTCTGCTCCTGGCGGGCAAAGAACTGTTATTCAATATTCAATGAATGGAGATACGGCATGGGCTCTTTCGGTTACAGGGGGTCATATTCGTGGACTATACCGGTCTGCTGATAAGGGATATACATGGAGCTTGGCGCAGGGTCCTGTAACGAACATTTGGGATGAAAATTCCGGTTTATTTGGGGATGATGGACAAGGATATTATGATTTGGCCTTAGCTGTTAATCCAGAAGATGCTTCTACTGTTTATATTGGAGGAGTTCAATTATGGAAATATGATGGTTCATTAACCAGAATTGCTAATGAATTTGGCGCCATAGAGTTTAATGTGCATTCAGATAAACATACTATCGTTTTCGATCCGCACAATCCGAATAAAATGCTCATAGGTTCAGATGGTGGTGTTACAATTTCTTACGATCAAGGTGTTACATATTATCCGGCGAGCAAGGGGTATAATACATTTACTTGTTATGCGGTAGCCATGGATATTGATGGCAAGCTAATGGGAGGTTCGCAAGACAATGGAACTGTTGAAGTCACTAGAGAAATAGACGCCATTGGTTTTGGTTCAGGTTTAGAAGGTGAAGATGTTAGAGGTGGCGATGGTTATGATTGTGATTATTCACAAATAACAAATATTCGTTTTGCTACTATTTATTTCCAAGATTTTGCAAGAGGTATTGATGGTGCTGCAGCGGCAAATATTTGCACAGGAGGAAGCCCTGGACCTATATGTGGTCAGGGAAGTTTCTACACAGTGGGGCGCTTATGGGAATCTGCTAATGACCCAACAAGTAAAGACTCTATTGTCTTTAGTAACACCAATGCCCCACAAGCTATTTTACAAGGTGATGGTGTTGTAAAAAATTACTCATTTGATATTGCTTTTGTACAAGATGTTGCCCAATTAGTAGAGGGTTCTATTAAAGTATATGCAGGAAACCAACTTTGTACAGATGCTGCCGGCACTTTTATCGGAGACGGAACTGGTACAATTGAATATACAGGGGTTAACAAGGGAAGCCTCGAAGTTCAATTTGATAATGCACCTTCAGCAACTGAAACCGTTTGGGTAGAGTTCGATACGAAGTTTAGTGCTGGAGACGAACTAAATTTAATTAGTAACACAAATTTTCTTCCAATTCCTTATACAATACCAATGAATATTAATCCTGGAGATGTACTAAAAGTTATTGATCCGATACAGTCTGTATTTGCAGCGGGTATAGTTGGTGGCGTTTCTTTAACTAGAAATTCTTTAAAACTTGATTTAAGTACTGAAGACTTAAACTGGTTAGATATAACAGACGGAATTTCTGGAACGGTAAGTTGTATTGAATTTTCTACTGATGGAAATCACATGTTTGTAGGAACTGGTCATAGTAGTGGTGGTTCTGTTTATAGATTGTCAGGCTTAAACGATGTATATACAGCAGCAGATGCTGCAAATTTGAGTTTCGTTAATTTAAATATTTCAGGAGGTTCAGTAACTGGAATTGCGGTTGATCCAAATAACCCTGATAATGTAGTGGTAACCTCAGGAAATTATGGTCAATCGAATTTTGTATGGCGTTCAACTAATGCCACGACGGCAAATAGCAATGCGTTTACTAGTATTCAAGGGAACCTGCCCCCAATGCCTTGTTTTGATGCTGTTATTATGGTCGACCGACCAGGTTATTGCGTAGTAGGAACGGATATGGGTGTTTGGGCTACTGAAGATGTTTATGCAAGCCCAGTGGTTTGGACTGATGAAAATAGTTCAATGGCGCACACACCAGTTTTTGCTGTTCGTCAACAATCATTACCATATGGTGCATCTCAGCATAACAGAGGTCAAATTTATCTAGGAACACACGGCAGAGGCATGTGGGAATCTACAGCTGGAACAGGCATTGGTGAGTTTAGTGACGGAAGTTTAGACGATAAGGAACTAATTAGTGATTTAAAAGTATATCCTAACCCAATGACAACGAATGGAGCGTTAACATTTGAGTTAGCAGAAAACGCAGCGGCTACAATACAAATATTCGATATGAGCGGTAAGTTAATGAAGTCGCTACCTGTTGCGAACTTTAACGCTGGTTTCAATACAGTTGAATTTGATGTATCTCAACTGGGTCAAGGAACATACTTTACAACATTAGAATCAAACGATTCTAGAAAAGTTGCGAAGTTTGTTGTGATGTAATCAATAAATCAAAACTAAATTAAAAGTCTCTCGTGTTTCGAGGGATTTTTTTGTGAGTACATTAGACCAAAATTATTTTTATGAGTAAAGTTAGGATAGCCATTAATGGATTTGGAAGGATAGGACGATCGGCAGCAAGAGCTATTTTACAAAATGACGCATTAGAGTTAATTGCCGTTAATGATTTAACAGATGTTGCCACTTTATCGCATCTATTTAAGTATGATTCTGTTCATGGAAAATTCAACGGAAACATTGAATTAGGTGAAAACTTGATAAGGATAAATGAAAAACCTATTTATTTATATTCTTCTAAAAATCCAGAAGATTTGCCTTGGAGTGATTTAAAAATTGACCTTGTAATAGAATCAACAGGAATCTTTAGAACAAAAGAAGCAGCAACTAAACACATATCGGCAGGAGCAAAAAAAGTTATTATTTCGGCACCTCCTCAGGGAGATGGAGTTAAAGTTGTTGTGATGGGAGTTAACGATAAATCTTTAACGGGAGATGAAACTGTTTTGTCCAATGCTTCCTGCACCACAAATTGTGTTGCTCCTTTGGTTAAAGTTTTAGACGAGCTTTGGGGAATAGAAAACGGGTACATAACAACAGTTCATTCCTACACTTCGGATCAACGATTGCACGATGCACCGCATGGCGACATGAGAAGAGCACGGGCTGCCGCTGTTTCTTTAATACCAACAACGACAGGAGCAGCTGAAGCAATCGTTAAATTGTACCCACATCTAGAAGGTAAACTAAATGGTTACGCTATTCGTGTGCCTGTTCCTGACGGATCGTTAACTGATTTTACTTGTACTCTTAAACGGGCGGTGACGAAAGAAGAGATTAACGCTGCTTTTAAGAATATTGCAGTCACAGAAATGAAAGGGATTTTAGAGTACCAAAATGAGCCTATTGTTTCTGTTGATATTATTGGCAATCCACATTCATCAATATTTGACTCATTGTTAACTGCAGTTAATGGTAACACTATAAAGATTGTGAGTTGGTATGATAACGAAGCTGGATATTCCAGTCGCTTGGCAGATTTGGCAGCGAAAGTCGGTTAATAAAAAGGAAGTAATTTTATTTCTTTTGCATCAAACACAGCATAAGTTGGGTTTGTAACCCACTCCCCTAAATTGATATATCGGCTATTTTCACCAACAGTGATATCAAGAATGAGGTGTCTATGGCCGAAAATGAAGTAGTCAAAGTGTGATTTTTTTAGCTCGTTTTTACAAAAAGAAACCAGTATTTCTTTCTCCTCACCATGAAAAATTTCATCGTAACCAGCATTCGAAATTCTACTTCTTCTAGACCATAGATTAGCAATGCCTATTCCCAAATTAGGATGCAATCGAGCGAATGCCCATTGACACAATTTACTTGCAAATATTCCTTTTAATATTTTGTAAGAGTTCTCTCCAGGGCCGAGACCGTCACCATGACCAATAAAGAACTTCTTGCCATTGTATTCTATTTTGATCGGATTTCGATAGACTTTAACTCCACACTCCTTTTCCAAGTAATCAAATGTCCACATGTCGTGGTTGCCTGTAAAAAAGTGAATAGGAATACCTGCGTCAGTGATTTCAGCAATTTTACCTAATAATCGAACAAACCCTCTTGGTACAGCTGTTTTGTATTCGAACCAGAAATCGAAGATATCCCCAACTAAATAAATTTCTGAGGCATCGACTCGAATAGATTCTAGCCACTTAACAACTTTTTTCTCGCGTTCTAAACTAGATTCATAAGAAGGAACACCCAAGTGGAAATCGGAAGCGAAATATATTTTTTTACCATTTTCCATCAATTAGAACTCAAAATCTCGAAGTAACTGGAAAGGATTGATTTTTTCAACATGCAGTATAAAACGAATTAACTGACCATAAGTTGTTCCGTTTGCATCAATAGCACCTTGTATATCTTGCGACCAAAATACAGGAAAGTATATTTCAAAGACATCATCCATAAGCGGAACATGTATTCCGAAATCATAATTAATGTTAGCCGAAGTATTATAACCATAACCAGCATCAAGAAAAAGCCCAACTGGTATTCCAATTGGAATATCTACTTTTACATTCATAGCAACTAACCATTTATTAGATTGCCCAACTGCAGTAGGTATTTTAAATCCTCCATAACCCATTGCAAATTGTTGGCTTAGCAGGTTTTTAGATTCATTTCTGCCAAAATAGGCGTGGTCATAAGTGTAGTCGTTGTATCCTCTTATACCATCCATTCTATAGTTATACCGGGCATTATTTGTTTGATTAAACAAGAAACTACCACCAAACAATCTTACTTTAACTTCTTTTCCATCTTTCTTAAAGTCGACTTGAAAGTTCGCTTCTGCCGATATTTTAGCAAAGTCATTTGTGAATTCCCCAACTGCATATATCTCAAATGGGTTTAAGGTTTTGTTGTTTTCTAAAGAGTAAATAACTTTATTATATGCCTTTAGTGATGAAATTTTAGGACTGTAAATTATTCCGACATTGTAATCAGGAACATAACTAGTTTCGTTTATTATGGATGATGATAATGAGATCAGATGTGAAATTGTACTTCGGGCTTTTTTCTTTTTCATGAAAAAATCAATTTTTGGAGATAGTTTCCAAAAAGAATCATGGTTATCCGGGAGTGATGATACGGCCGTATGATAGCGCTGTCCAGATAAGCCAACGGAAATCTGTCTAAATAAATTTGATTTAGGTAAGAAATTATAATTCATAAAGCCACCACCGATAGGTTCGTTCGTCTCGAACGAATACATAGGTGCAATTGCATACTCGAATGTTTTTTGTGGAATAAATGCATTGTAAAAGGTTAGACCAATCATTACTTTGTCGTAATTGTTCCACCCGACAATTGGTGAAAAGAACAATTGTGTTTTATCTGGGTTTTCGATACTTCCCAAAGGTTGAAGTCGCAGCGGCTCCATTTTTTTGCATAGTCCTCGTGTTTTAATGGAATTATTTTTTCGCTTTGTTTCCGGAAGATTCAATTGACGATCAATACGTAGGTTATCGTAACTTTGGTATGAAATTCGCACAAGTGTATCCTTAGATGTACCTTCAAACCATTGTGTAGTAACTATGGAATCGTTTTTTACACCGGAGATGGAAAAGGGACTGGCAATATCTCCCATATTCTTCACCTTAATTTCATAATATTTTCCTTCAATACTTTTATACGGTTTAGCAGAGACAATTTTGTAATCTAATTTTTTGGTGGTGTTAAGCATGTCTTCAAAAAACCAAGTTAAGTCTTTACCTGATTCTTCTTCTATAATTTTCCTCAGATCTTCCGGCTGCGGGTGTTTAAATTTCCATGTATCGAAGTATTTTTGCATTGCTTTATCCATTGCTTCTTCACCTAAATAGGCCATTAGGTAATCGAATGAAATTGCTGATTTACCATACACAATTGTTCCATAGTTGGCATACGTATAATCAGCTGAAGGAAATTCAATCGGTTGGTCTAAATCTTTTCTTGCACCGATTTGATACCCAATGTAGTATTGCTCTTTGTGCAGATGTTGCGCCATATCAAAAATCTTAAGCACACCATTATAACTATTGTTACCGGCAATGTTAATGTCTGGATGCTTGATTTCTGTGTAGCGGTTTTCGTTAAAAGAATTAAGTCCCTCATCCATCCAGGGGTGCGTGCGCTCATCCGATCCCAGAATTCCATAGAACCAATTATGGCCTACCTCGTGCATGATAACTGTTTCCAGAAGAAAGGCTGAACCTGACTCTCCAATTACCGTAATATTTGGGTACTCCATTCCAGCCCCAGCACTTAACGCACCATCAACTGCAGTGCAATGCTTATAAGGATAGTCTCCGTTCCAAAGTGAATAGTAATAAACGGCATCATTTAAATATTCTATACTACTAGTCCATAAATTAGCCTCAGAATTAGTAAACATTGCCCAAGTTGTGACTTTCTCTTTTGTATGAGGAAGTTCAACTTCACCCTTTAAAACATGATATCTTTTATCAGCAAACCATGCGAAATCGTGTACGTTATTTTGTTTAAATCTCAAAGTCTTCAGCTTTGCAGATGATTCAGGAAAATCCATATTTTCATCATATGATGTTTTAGCTTGCGTGAGAAGTACCTTTTCGTTTAACCAGGCCAATTCTTCTTCACCATCTACCATGTCTCCAGTTGCTCCCAGCACATAGTTTTCTGGAAGCGTAATGTAAACATCGAATGAACCAAACTCTGAATAGAATTCACCCTGTGTCAAGTAAGGCATTTGGTTCCAACCATTTTTATCGTAAACCGCTGGTTTAGGATACCATTGTGTTATCTGATAAGATTCACCCATGTGGCCTAGCCTGGAATAGATGCCCAGCGGAATCTTAACATGAAAAGGAGTGGTGATACTTATTTTTTCTCCTGATTTAAGTGGAGAATTAAGATATAGTTTTGCGATGTCTACGTGCGTTGAATCAATCTTCCACTTTGCTGTTTTACCGTCTATTTCGAAATTTAAGCTATCAATAAACCCTCTGTTTTTATCTTCGGAATAATAAAAATCTAACTCTCCATTTTCGTAGAGTTGTTTTCCCATTGCAGATTCATTGTTTTTGTATGCATTTGGCCATAAATGGATGTAAATAAAAGATAATTCGTCAGGCGAATTATTAATGTATTGCATCGTTTCGTAGCCACTCAGTTCGTGAGACTTATCGTTAAGCCTTACATCAATAGTATAGTTGACTTCTTGTTGCCAATATCCTTCCTGTGCAGATAAACTAGTGAATAATAGTACAATCATTAATGAAGAAAAAGTGCGTAACATGTAAGTTAGCTACCAAAGATTTCAGCCAACTTTTCTTCTAATGCCGGTCCGCGAAGATTTTTGGCTAGAATTACACCCTCCTTGTCTATTAGATACGTTTGTGGAATGCCTTTCACATTATATAATTTGGCAGCCGCAGATTGCCAATGTCTTAGATCTGAAACATGATTTGGCCAAACAAGGCCATCTTGCAAAATAGCGCGTCTCCAGGCATCAGGAGATTTATCCAAGGATACACTAAAAACATCGAAACCTTTAGAATGATATTGATTGTATGTTCTAACTACGTTTGGATTTTCTGCTCTACAGGGTCGACACCAAGAAGCCCAGAAATCAATAAGAACAACATTTCCTCGAAGCTCAGAAAGGGACAATGTTCCGCCTTCAGGAGTAGCCATTGTAATGTCTGGCGCAACAGATCCAACAGCCATTTTACCCAATTCTACGACACGGGAATTTAAATTTTGAAAGTACGGTGAATTTGGAATCTTCGATTTTAGTGCGTCAGCTACTTTTTTGTAGTATTGATAATCAATATCTGAGTTTAAATTTTCCACAGCAGCTAATGAAGCCAAAGACCCTGGATTTTCATCCACGAAGTTTCGAATAAAAGCATCCCTCTTCATCCCTAATCCTTGTTGGAATTGGCTGGCAGCCATATAAGCATTCACGTCTCGATTTGCTTGGTGTATTTTAGAAGCTTTAGCTAATGAATCATTACTTAAGTAAAGCTTGTTTACGAAAAGGTTGAATTGTTTAAGTCTTTCTGTTTCAGGTGATCCACTCACCGTAAATGTTTGTTCTAAAGCACTTGCATTTGAAGAGAATGTAATAGTTTCCCCTTCAGAAAGAATCAGTACAACAAAATTATTTTGAGTTAAACGTACACGATAAAATCCCTGGCCTTTAACATTTGCACCAAATTCAAAACTTCCAGTTTCGTTTAGTGTAATAGTATCCAATTGGTCGACGCCATTAGAGCGCAGCATTTCAAAGATTACTGACTGTCCAGAGCCACCAACGATGGTTCCTTTGACTGAGGTATTATAATCAGTCTTACTAGTCGAATTGTCACTTTCGCATCCAATTAATGCCATCATTATAATTATGGCGAATGTTAATAGGTTTCTTTTTTTCATAGCAATATTTAATTAGTCTTTACTAACTTTTTGGTAATTGTGTTGCCGCTGGAACTTACTTTAAGAAGGTATGTTCCGACTGGCAGCTTATTTAACGTAATAGTTTCCATGGAACTTAGTAAATTCCCTTCTTTTAAAATTTGCCCATTGAGATTAGTAAGTTGAAAACTAGTTTCTTTAAAATCTTGTGTTGAAATAATAAACGTCTCCAAAAATGGATTAGGAAAAACGATAACTTTAAATCTATCGGTTGCAATTTCATTTGTACCTATGGCGGCTGTTACATCAAAAACAAATAATCCATTTTGCATGTCCGATGCTAGTATAATTCCGGAAGGTAAAAAACTGTAAATACCCCAACACCCTCGATAAATAAAATTTGCGTGTTCTTCTATTGAGGTGTCATAGTATCCAGAGATATAGGGATTGCTGGGGTCGGCAATGTTGTATACTACCATTCCGTCAAAATAATAGCTGACGTATGCATAATCTCCTTTTATCATAACATTATGTGGAATTGTATGTATACTATCTATCTGTGAGGTCATGGTGTCTAAAACTTCAATATTAGAATAGTCTGAAACGTCTAATATTTTCAGATCTTTACCGTGAGTTTCATCTGCTAATACATATATGGAACCGTCTTCGTTTAACCATCCTGAGTGGTTATACCCCTGTTGCGGATAAGAACTTAATGACCCAATTAATAATGGATTTCCCGCATCAGAAAAATCATAAATTAATAAACCCGATGTGCCATCGTTTATAAACGCAGTATCATTCCGTACAAAAATATCATGAGATACAGAAGATAATGGCTCTTCTCCAATTTGCACTGGGATTTCAGGGTTTGCAAGTGAAAACACAGTGACACCTTGGTTATTGTCACCCCCGCAAGAGTATAGTTTAGCGTTAAGTGTATCAATAAAAATATTATGAGATCGAGAAAAAAGCGAGTCTTCGGAGTAAACAGTTACTGCTGAATCTGGTAAGTATTGTAAATCGACTATTCGTAAAGTGCTAATTCCTTGTCCTTCATCAGAAACCATGTATAGGTAGCCATTGTAGTCATGATAATCGCGATGGACTATATCCGGACCATAATGCTCACCTTTTATAGAAGCTACTTCGACAATATTTCCAGGGTTAGAGAGGTCAAAAACATGAGTACCCCATGTTGAACCAATTACTCCATATTCAATTCCGTTTTGCACAAATCCCCATATTTCATTATAGGTATTGTTGTGAGCAGCGGAAGGCAGAAGCGTGTCGTTCTCCCAATGAAATAATAGATTTATGTTTTGTGAATCTTGCGCAATGGACCCAAAAGTAGATAGTGTAGCGACAAGAACAATAAGTAAGTTTTTTATCCGCATGTTTGTTTAATTAGTTCTTTTATAATGAAAGTCATTTTTGGTTGAACTTCTTCAGCAACTTGCTGTACATCTTCGTGAGTCACCTCAACAATTTTTCCAGGCACACCAAGATCTGTAATAATCGACATAGCGAAACAAGGTATTTGCATATGTCTAGCTGCAATAACTTCAGGTACTGTTGACATACCTACTGTATCTCCTCCTATTTTTCTAACGTAGAGATATTCCGCAGGTGTTTCTAAGGTAGGCCCAGTAAGACCAACATAAACTCCTTCAACTACTTTAATGTCGTTTTCTTTAGCAATTTCTTTTGCCATGACAACCATCTGCTTGTGATAAGGTTCACTCATATCAGGAAACCGAACACCTAATTCATCTAAATTTGCGCCAATTAAGGGATTTTGTCCAGTTTGATTGATGTGGTCTGTTAAAATCATTAGGTCGCCAATTTCGAAGTCTGGATTAACCCCACCGCTAGCATTAGAAACAAATAGTCGTTCGATGCCCAAATACTTCATAACGCGAACAGGAAATACAACTTTGCTCATCGAATAACCCTCATAAAAATGAAACCTGCCTTGCATAGCAACTATTTCGATGCCATTTAATAGGCCAAAAATTAACCTCCCAGAATGCCCTTCAACAGTAGAAACAGGGAAATCGGGAATGGTTTCATATGGTAGCACGTGTTTTATGTCTATTTCATCAACCAACCCGCCCAAACCAGTTCCTAAAATTATTCCAGCTTTTGGACTAAATGAAACTTTTTCTTGAATGTATTTAGCTGTCGATTTTATAGTCTCTAACATGTCTTAGTACTTGTTCATTAAATATGGCGCCATCTTCACCGTGAAATTTAACTTGAATTGGCAAATAAAAGATAGGTAGGTCTTTAATCGCTTCTTGCAGCCCCTCGTGTGATAGTCTCATCACATCTTTTTCAGTGGTAATGATGATTTTCTTTTCTCCTGCAATAATATCAAAAACTTCTTTGACTTTTTCGATGTCTCGAACCGAATATTGATGATGGTCAGCAAATTCAATTTGCTCAACAGTATCAAACCTACTTTTGAGATAGTAGAATAAATTACTAGAATTAGCAATTCCAGTAAGCAACAGTACACTATATTTTTGTGCAGAATAAGACTCTATACCAACAATTATTTGGCCTTCTTTTATTGTTTTGAGGTTACCATACTTATAATAAGAAAAGAGAACTTTTTGATATGCTTTTGGGGCGAGGTCATCGGTAATAATTCGTCTTTCTAAAGCAGAAAAAGATTTAGGGGTTTTAGTTACGATAATTATATCAGCTCGCCTACTTCCAGAAGCCCATTCTCGTAAATATCCAGTTGGTAGCATCAAGTCTTTTATATACAGTTTTTGATAGGGTGTTAACAGCAAATTTAGCCCAGGTTTTACATATCGATGCTGGAAGGCATCGTCAAGTAAAACGATTTCTATTTTTTTGTTTTGTTTTTGCAATTCTTTGATTCCCCTAACGCGATTAGTATCAACGGCTACTATAACTTTTTCTTTAAATTTTTGTTTGATTTGTCGAGGTTCATCGCCAATTTCTTTAGCAGACGCGTTTATGGATGCTATTCGGTAGCCGGAGGTAATTCGGCCATAACCTCTACTTAAGGTAGCCAGTTGATAATTATTCCTAAGCAGGTCAATTAGGTATTCGATGTGCGGAGTTTTTCCTGTTCCGCCAACATTTAAGTTTCCAATTGCTATAATTGGTAATTTGAATTTCTTTTCAGATAAAATTCCAAGATCGAATAAGATATTTCTAATCCAAGTTAAAGTGCCATAAAGGAAGGAAATGGGTAATAATAATATTCTGACTATCTTCATCCAAAAACAAAGATAATCAATCCACTTCCATTTGTATTTTTGTGGTACTAGTTTTATAGATTTATGCAAGTAAAAGAAATAACAAATTATCTGGAGGAATTTGCTCCATTGCAGTATCAAGAATCCTACGATAATGCCGGTTTAATAGTTGGCAGTCTTGAAATGGAAGTCACAGGGGCAATAATATGTCTTGACAGCACTGAAGCAGTTATTAATGAGGCAATAGACAAGAAGTGTAATTTAATTATTGCGCATCATCCTATTATTTTTTCTGGGCTAAAGAAGCTCAATGGCAACGATTATGTCGAGCGTATAGTAATTAAAGCAATTAAACATGATATTGCTATTTATGCGGCACACACCAATTTAGATAATATTGTCAGTGGTGTAAATAGAAAAATTGCCGATAAATTAAATCTAAAGAACGTCTCCATATTGGCCTCTAAAAGCAATGTATTAAGCAAGTTAGTAACGCTTTGCCCCGAGGATAATGCAGACGAAGTTCGAGATGCATTATTTAATGCCGGTGCTGGTAAAATTGGAGAATATTCGGAGTGTAGCTATAGTTCTACAGGTGAAGGTACGTTTATGCCTTCCGCAAATGCATCTCCCTATATAGGTGAGAAAGGAAAGCGGCATACGGAAAAAGAAACTAAAATTGAAGTTGTATTTCCAGCACATCTAAAAGGCAAATTATTGTATGAGCTTAAGGCAGCTCACCCATACGAAGAGGTGGCTTATGATATCATACCATTAGAAAATAATTGGAACGGAATTGGTTCTGGAATGATTGGCGAGTTGGAGGTTGAAATGTCCGAACAGAATTTTTTGAAATATATTTCTGATGGGTTTAATACAAAGTGCATGCGCCACACTTCTTTACTCAAAAAGCCAATTAAGCGAGTGGCAATGTGCGGTGGATCGGGTAGTTTTTTGATTAAAAATGCGATTGCAGCCAGAGCAGATGCTTTTATTACAAGTGATATTAAGTATCATGAGTTTTTTGATGCTGATAATCAAATAGTTGTAATAGATATAGGTCATTATGAAAGCGAGCAATACACATGTGAACTTTTCTATGATATTATTAGTGAAAAATTTCCTACATTTGCACTCCATTTGACAAAAATGGATACAAATTCTATAAAATATTATTATGGCGGAGACTAAAACCAAAAAGAGTACTGAAGCACCAGCAACAGTTGAAGAAAGACTTTTGGCTTTATATACTTTACAACAAATCGATTCTAGAATTGATGAAATTAGAACGGTTAGAGGAGAATTACCTTTAGAAGTTCAAGATTTAGAAGATGAGATTGGGGGGTTAGAAACTAGAATTAGTAACATAAACGAAGAAATTTCTGGAGTTGAGCAAGATCATGCAAATCAAAAAAATACAATTCAAGAGTCCAAAGCTTTAATTAAGAAATATGAAGATCAGCAAAATAAAGTTAGAAACAACCGAGAGTTCGATTCTCTAACTAAGGAACTTGAATACCAAAATTTAGAAATCCAATTAGCTGAAAAAAGAATTAAAGAGGCTGATTTTGGAATCACTTCTAAGAAAGAAATCTTAGCTGCGGCACAAGAAAAATTAGATTCTAGATCAGCAGATTTAAAACATAAAAAAGAAGAGTTAGATGGTATTATTGCTGAAACTCAGAAAGACGAAGAATCTCTTTTAAAGAAATCGAAGAAAGCCGAAAAGGTAATTGAAGAGAGATTAGTTAAGGCCTACTCTAGAGTTAGAACTAATGCTCATAATGGCTTGGCTGTTGTTAGAGTTGAAAGAGATGCTTGCGGTGGTTGTTTTAATAAAATACCACCACAAAGAACTCTTGACATTAGTACGCACAAAAAAATTATTGTTTGCGAACACTGTGGTAGAATCTTAGTTGATGATACTATTCACGATCAAGTAGTTGTCAAAAAAAAATAGAATATTCAATATTAGGAGCATAAACAAAAAGATATACCTTTGCGTTCCTTAAAAAATTAGAAAATGGCAAATCATAAGTCAGCATTAAAAAGAATTAGACAATCAGAAAAGAAAAGAGTTGCGAACAAATATGTTCACAAGACAATGCGTAATGCATTAAAGGCTCTTAGGGAAGAAAGTGATAAAAAAGAAGCTGAAAAAGCTGTTCCAGGTGTTTTCTCTATGATTGATAAATTAACAAAAAACAACATTATTCATAAAAACAAAGCTGCTAACCTTAAGTCCGGTTTAGCAAAGCAAGTTGCTGCGCTTTAAGTTGTTGAATACAAGATAATTTGAAAAGGGCTCCATTTTTGGGGCCCTTTTTTTATTTTTGAAATTATCATGTCAGAATCACTATCAATAAAGTCTTGGGCAGAAGATGACCGACCTCGCGAGAAGCTGGTTGCAAAAGGCCGTGCTGTGCTTAGTGATGCTGAATTAATCGCGATAATTATTGGTTCTGGCAGTAGAGACGAATCAGCAGTAGAATTATCTAAAAGAATATTACACAGTGTAGATAATAATCTAAATGAGTTAGGTAAAGTTTCTATACCGGACTTAATGAAATTTAAGGGTATAGGAGAGGCGAAAGCGATATCGATAACCTCTTCATTAGAGTTGGGGAGAAGACGAAAAGCGGAATCATCGCAAGGCAAACCTAAGATAGCATCAAGTAAAGATGCATTTGATGTTATTTATCCTGCTTTGGCTGATTTGCCTCATGAAGAGTTTTGGTTAATTCTATTGAATCAAAATAATAAGGTAATTGATACTGTTTGCATCAGTCGAGGTGGAGTAGCTGGAACTGTTGCAGATGCTAAAATTATACTTAAGGCGGCATTAGAAAAACTTGCCCCTTCAATTATATTAAGTCATAACCACCCATCAGGTAATTTAAAACCAAGTAAAGCAGATATAGATTTAACCAAGAAATTAAAAGAAGGAGCTAAATTGTTGGATATTTCTGTACTCGACCATCTCATAATTGGCGATACTAGTTACTTTAGTTTCGCTGATCAAGAATTAATGTGATGTTAACAGTATACTCCAATCAAATAAGTAATAGGCTTGAGCATACTGTTAAGCTACTTTTTAGCGAGGTCATGAACTATAAGTTCAGCATCACGAATAATCTAGAAGAATTCAATGCGTCCAAGGGAGTTAGAATTAATTATACTCCACTTGATATAAAAGATGCAATTCAGATTATTCCCTCAGGATTGCTATTTGAGCGTTCAATTGAAGAAAAAAAAGTAGTTATCGGTAAGTGGGATAACGAGACAATCTTGTTCCCAAATAATGGAGCACACATTCCTTTTGATTTATTGTCGGCAACATTCTATTTAACCGCCCGATACGAGGAGTATATTAATATGAAGCGTGATCATTATAATCGATTCTTACCAGAAGAAAGTATTGCATTTAAAAACGATTTTTTAGAGAGACCCTTAGTAAATATATGGGCTCAAAAACTACAAGAAGTAATCGGCAAATTCTTCCCAATTAGTGCAATCCCTGAAAGAAATTATGAATTTGTAGCAACCATAGATGTAGATAACGCATACGCATACAAGGAAAAAGGTATGGTACGAACGCTTGGGGCGTTAAGTAGATCAATTTTAATGTTTGATTTTAAAGATTTTGTTAATAGGTTCAAGTGTCTTTTGGGGCTGATTCCCGACCCATTCGATAGTTTCGACAAACAGTTAGAATTTCAAAAAACATACGGATTCAAAGCGGTATATTTCTTCTTAGTCGGTGATTATGGATTAAACGACAAAAACGTACCGATTTCGAGTAGGAAATTTCAATCTCTAATTAAGCATGTTGGTGATTACGCATCTGTTGGTGTTCACCCTTCGTTTGCATCTAATGAAGAACCGGAAAGAGTAAAAATGGAAATGGATCGCTTAGCTAAAGTTGTTCATGTTCCTATTACAAAAAGTCGCCAGCATTTCTTGACTTTATCTTTTCCAAATACGTATAAAACACTTATCGAAAATGGTATTACAGATGACTATACAATGGGTTATGCTGCTAAAATGGGGTTTAGGGCAAGCATATGCTCACCCTATTCATATTACAATTTACTAGACGAACAAGAGGAGGCTTTAACTGTTCATCCTTTTGCGATAATGGAGGCAACTATTCGTCATTATATGAACGAGCCTGAAGAACAAGCAATGAGCTATATATTACCTATCATTGAACAAGTAAAAAAAGTAAAAGGCACCTTAAATGTTGTTTGGCATAATGACTCATTAAGTGAGCTTTCGCCATGGGAGGGTTGGTCTGGTCTTTACGAGAAAATGGTAAAAGTTGCTGTTTAGCTTTTAATATGATAATGGTGTATTGTGAATGATGCCCCCCAAGTGTGACTTTATAATTTTCTTAACTTTTGAGCATGAAAAAATGGCTTACGTATATTTTCATTCTAACTGCCTTTGCAACTCGCGGGCAATCTATTCCATGGGCGTCTCAGCAGCCCGAATGGGTATTTACTTTTATATTTGAAGATGGTTTGGGTGATAGAGACACGTTATATTTCGGGTTTTCCCAAGCAGCTAGTCCACAATATTTTGTAGACTCTCTACTAGGAGAATATACAATGCCTGAAGACACTTCAACTTTTTTCGCATCATGGGGGGGGAGCATTAGTAATTTAAATTGGTTAGGAAAGGCGTATGTTACTGATTCCGCTGGCTTAAAAGACTACGCAAGCATTAGATTTAACAAGGGAATTCGACCATTAAAAATTACTTTTGATGTTCAACTTTTTTACGACAATTCTCTACCTTACTCTAATCAAAGTCCATCTCCGACTGGGATAGGAATATTGTATTATGACACTCCGTTTATTATTGAACAAGATTCTGGCTGTTTTGGGAGTTCACCAGCGTTTTTATCGAATAATTATTATTGCGGGTATTCAGACACTATAATAATGGATAATTGGTGGAATGAAGATGTCATGCCGAGCTTAGAATTCCGAGTTTTTCCATGGGATGATTTTATTCCGTTAAAAGCTAACCAACAAGTTGAAAACGACCGCTATTATTTGTATCCAAACCCTGTTAGTGAAACACTTTTTATTAAACATGATAATTCTTTGAATTTAAACTGGGAAATATTCAATGTTGAAGGAGTCTTGGTTCAATCTTGTTCAATGAGCAATTATGAAGTAATTGATGTATCTAAATTGACAAATGGCTATTATTTATTAATAGTAAATTCTGAATCAGGAACTTCAATAAAACCGTTTATCAAACTAAAATGATACTCTGCAAGAGTCTATTATCTTTGGTTTAGTTAAATTTACGTAATTAGACATTGTAAAAATGGAAGTACATATATTAAACAAGAGTCAATCGATTTTCAATCAATACATTGCAGAGCTCCGCGATGTTAATATCCAAAAAGATCGTTTACGATTTAGACGTAACCTTGAGAGAATTGGCGAGATATTAGGGTATGAAATCAGTAAGACATTAAATTATGAACGAAAAGATGTAATAACCCCTTTGGGTAATGCTAATGAAATCCTTTTAGATGAGGATATAGTGCTCGGTACAATTCTTCGTGCAGGACTGCCTATGCATAATGGTTTACTAAATTATTTTGATAAAGCTGAAAATGCTTTTATTTCGGCTTATCGCAAGCACGAAGATGATGGTACTTTCCAAATCCGAGTTGAATATTTTGCAAGCCCGAGTTTACAAGATAAGGTACTTATTTTATCGGATCCTATGCTGGCCTCGGGGAAATCAATGGTGCTTAGTTATAAAGCTATGTTGAAAAACGGAACACCAAAACATACTTATTTAGCAGTCGCAATTGCTAGTCAAGAGGGTTTAGATTTTGCTCGAGCAAATTTACCTAAAAATACAACTATTTGGATAGGAGCTGTAGATGATGAATTATCATCTAAATCCTATATAATACCTGGTTTGGGTGATGCTGGTGATTTAGCATTTGGAGAAAAATTATAGGGACGAGTGGGCACCGAAATACTGCAGTTATTAACAAGCTTTTTATTAAGCAGCACAAAGTTTCTGTTTGCTCCTTCAGCAACGCTTGGATTGGGGTATAGTTATTGGGAGACTATTGCTATTACAATATTAGGAGGTTGGACTGGAGTGATATTTTTTTTCTATTTTGGAAAAATAGTTGTGGATTGGTACATGAACAGATATGGTAAGAAAAAAGAAAAGTCAAAATTCACCAAAATGAATAAGATGATAATAAAAGTTAAGTCTAATTTTGGAATTATAGGATTAGCTTTTATTTCACCCGTTACTATTTCAATTCCCGTAGGTTCCATTCTTGCAGCAAGGTATTTTGGAAACAATAAACTTGCGGTATATTTTCTAATGGGATCTATTGTGTTTTGGTCGTTTATATTAACTACAATATCATTTCAATTTAAAGACTTATTTTGAAAAAGTACACTACACTATTCTTTGATTTAGACCATACTTTGTGGGATTTTGAAGCAAATTCTAAAGAAGCGCTAACCGAGATTTATTATAATTATAATCTAGCAGAAAAGGGTATAGTGTCTTTTAATGAATTCTTAAGGGTTTATTATAAGATTAATGATATGATGTGGGAGCAATATCGAAAAGACGAAATATCTAAAGAGGAGTTACGTAACGATAGGTTTTATAATGCGTTAATTGCATTTAAAATTGGGGATAGAAAATTAGCTAATGATATTGGTGATTATTACGTAAAGACATCTCCTTACAAAACCAACTTATTTGATGGTTGTCATGAAGTTTTAACTGAATTGAAAACCAGATATAATCTTCATATTATTACAAATGGATTTGAAGAAGTGCAACATATTAAACTTCAACAAAGTAACCTGACTAAATATTTCGGTGTTGTTGTTACCTCTGAAAATGCTGGTTACAAGAAGCCAGAGAAGGGTATATTCGAATATACTTTAAACAAAGTAGGTGTTAGCAAAGAAGAATCTTTAATGATTGGTGATGGCATAGATACCGATATTGCAGGAGCGATAGATTTCGGAATGGACAGCGTTTTTTTTAATCCGAAAACCTATAAAGAAGTTAATTCCACATACACCATAACTAAATTAATAGAATTAATAAGGCTTCTTTAAGCGAAAAACGCCCTGCTAATGCAGAGCGTTTTATTTTAGAAAATATTTTCTAATTATTTTTCAGCTGTATTTTTAGATTTCTTCTTAGAACATGAAGCAGCGGTTCCTTTCATGCAACATGATTTTTTTGTTGCGCTAGCAGTTCCTTCCGAACCTTTTTTGGAAGATGATTTTTTTGAGGCGCTAGCAGTTCCGCCAGAATTTTTTTTGCAACAAGCTTTAGTTTCCCCTTTTTTACATGCAGTATGATCTTTACCGCATTTTTTTTCGGCAGTACAGCCTTCTTTTTTACATGCTGAATCACATTTGTGATCTTTACATTTGTCGCAATCAACAGACACAGAAATATCCTCTAATGAGGTTGAAGCGTAGCTAAGGTTAGTCGTTCCAATAAAAGCAACTAAACCAAAAAGTAACATTAACTTTTTCATAATTTTTTTTTGTTTATTTATTTGTTGCGTAAATTTAGAAAAAAATAAGGTCATTTGGTTGCTATTTAACAAAATATTAACGCAGAAAAGCTAGGGTTGTTTGAGTACCTATAACCTTTTGGTTTATTTTAACTTCAATTTTTGCATCTAAAGGAAGTAATATATCAACTCGAGAACCAAATTTTATAAAGCCAAAATCAGAAGCTCCTATAGCAATATCACCTTCCTTACAATAAAATACAATTCTTCGTGCAAGGGCACCAGCAATTTGCCTGAATAAGACTTCTTGTTTGTTTTTAGCCTCAACAACTAATGTTGTTCTTTCATTATCAGTAGAAGATTTTGGGTGCCAAGCAACTAAAAATAATCCAGGATGGTATTTTACATATTTTACGATACCATTAATAGGAAACCAATTCATGTGAACGTTAAAGGGGGACATAAAAACGGAAATTTGAATCCTTTTATCCTGAAAATATTCGGCTTCTTCGACTTCTTCTATTGCTACAATTTTACCATCAGCTGGGCAAATAACAGTGCTATCATCAATAACAACAACTCTGTTTGGTCTTCTAAAAAATTGAAGCACAACAAGGAATATTAAAATGCCGAATCCTTCAAGCAAGTATTGCCCAATAGAGTTTTTAATAAAATGTTGTGCAATTACGAATAACCCACTAGCAAATATAACTGCAAGTAACAAGGACAGATAACCTTCTTTATGAATCTTCATGGCTGCAAATGTAACCTTTTCGGCTAATTATGAAATCACAATTAGGTAGGCTAAAATAAATGGAGAAGCGATCAAAATGCCGTCAAAACGATCTAGCATTCCACCATGTCCAGGGAGTATATTTCCTGAATCTTTGATTTTAAGTGCTCGTTTAAACATTGATTCAACAAGGTCTCCTATAGTTCCAAAAACCACTACTATTGTAGCTAATCCTAACCATTCCATGAATTGAAATTGGTGAAATAACATAGAACAGACGTATGCCATTGCCCAGCCGCCAATTGCTCCTCCAATTGCTCCTTCCCATGATTTTTTAGGAGAGATTCTTTCGAATAATTTTGTTTTGCCAAACAAAGACCCAACAATAAATGCCATTATATCGTTTGCCCAAAGAATCATAAAAGCACCCATAATAAATGCAGGACTTGCGCTACCAGTTAAGTGAATTTCGGGGAAGGTATAAACGTATGGTAATATTGAGAATGGAATGGCTATGTAGATTAGCCCTGTATATGTGTAGGCAATATTCCTAAAAGGATTTCGGTTGTCTATAAATAACTCGTGGATGAATACTAAAAATAGAAACGGGAGATTAATTAACAGAATTTTGAAATCATAAAGTTGGGTTGCCAAAGCATAGTTTGTTGAATATATAACAGAGCCAAGAATTAATCCTAATTCACGTTGAGGGGTTCCGGTTTTTTTTTGGATAAGCGTGTAAAATTCATTTAAACTTAGTAGCATTATAAAAAAGAATAATCCACCAAACGTGTATTGATTGTATATTATTCCTCCAATTAATACTGTAAGAAAAACAATACCGGTCAGAATCCGTTTTACTATATTGCTCATAAATCGTATTTCGTAATTATGAATTTAACTTTGATGACATTTATGTTTTTCACGTAAACTTGAACATCATTATCTAAGTTAAGAGAAAGATGAGTTGAGCTTTGTTTATTAAGAATTACGGATTCAATACCTTTATCTAGTAAAATAGACTTAACTATTTCAGCTTTATGTAAAAGTGATGTTTCGTAGACTTGACTCCAATTATTATCCATAGCATATAGCTACATTAAATTAAAAAGATATTTTACTCTTCAGCAGGAAGATTGTCTTTTTTTTGATTTTCAGGCTGTAAGTTAGGTTCTTTTTGAGAAGCTTCAGCGATATGTTGATCATTTAAAGAATTGCTTTCAGAAGAGTCGGGTTCTTCTATTTTCCCATCGCTACTTACATTACTGAAACCCGTACTTACTATTTTATCTTTTAACGGAGAAGATTTTTCATCTAATGAAGTAATTACAGAAACTGGCTTTGGGGGCTCTTCATGTTCCCCAAATAAACGTTTTCCAAAAATACTTTCTAAATCTTCTTTGAAAATCACTTCCTTTTCTAACAACAGCTCAGCCAGTTTAATAAGGTTTTCTTTATTGTCGTTTAATAATTTTAAAGTTCGTTGGTACATCTTTTCAATTAAGAGACTTACTTCATTGTCTATAAGTTCAGCCGTTTGTTCGCTATAAGGTTTCTGAAAACTGTATTCACTTTGCCCAGATGAATCATAGTAGCTTCTATTTCCTACTTTTTCATTCAGTCCATAAATAGAAACCATAGCATAAGCTTGCTTAGTTACCTTTTCTAGATCGCTTAGAGCACCTGTAGATATTTTCCCAAATGTGATTTGTTCTGCAGCTCTTCCGCCTAAGGCTCCACACATTTCGTCAAGTAATTGTGCGGTAGTGGTTATTTGTCGTTCTTCCGGTAAATACCATGCAGCACCTAAAGATTTTCCTCGGGGCACAATTGTAACTTTTACTAATGGTGATGCATGTTCTAATAGCCAACTTGCCGTAGCATGACCAGCTTCGTGATAGGCAATTGTCTTTTTTTCTTGCGGAGTAATAATTTTGTTTTTCTTTTCTAGTCCACCAATAATACGGTCAACAGCATCCAAGAAATCTTGTTTTTCAACTTGTTTTTTAGATTTACGAGCAGCAATTAATGCAGCTTCGTTACAAATATTTGCAATATCTGCACCAGAGAAACCAGGTGTTTGTTTTGCTAAGAATTCTTTATCGATTTCTTTTTCAAGTTTAAGAGGTTTCAAATGAACTTCGAATATTTCTTTACGTTCATTAAGATCGGGCATATCAACATAGATTTGTCTATCAAATCTTCCTGCACGCATGAGTGCTTTGTCTAAAATGTCTGCTCGATTAGTGGCAGCAAGAATGATTACCCCACTATTTGTTCCGAACCCATCCATTTCAGTAAGTAACTGGTTTAGAGTATTTTCCCTTTCATCATTAGAGCCTTGAGCAGCATTTTTACCTCGAGCTCTACCTATTGCGTCAATTTCGTCGATAAATATTATACTTGGAGATTTTTCTTTAGCTTGTTTAAATAAGTCTCGAACACGAGATGCACCAACGCCAACAAACATCTCAACGAAATCAGATCCCGATAAGGAGAAAAAAGGAACTTTTGCTTCCCCTGCTACAGCTTTTGCTAATAATGTTTTCCCTGTTCCAGGGGGTCCAACTAATAATGCCCCTTTAGGAATTTTAGCTCCTAGGTCCGTATATTTTTTTGGATTTTTTAGAAACTCAACAATTTCTTCAACTTCTTCTTTGGCTCCTTCTAGACCAGCTACATCTTTAAAAGAAACTTTAACGCTTGTGTCTTTATCAAATAGGGTAGCTTTTGATTTCCCAATATTAAATATTTGACCACCAGCCCCAGCACCGCCACCCATTCTTCGCATAATATACATCCAAAGGGCAACCATTATTACAATCATAATTAACCAGCTCCAGTCGCCAACACTATCTCGAGTTTCGTATTCAACCCCCTTTTCTATCCAATTATCTTTAGGAATGTCAGTTTTTGCTCTGTTTAAATCATCATTAAAGCTTTCAACAGAACCGATGTTCATTTTGTAATGTGGACCGGGATTCAATCCTCCTCCAAATGGTGCATCTTTTATATTTTTGTAAAATTCATTCTCTTTTAGTCTGTTTTTCTTGATATAAATTTCCGCAGTTTTTTCGTTGATTAAAACAACTTTATAAACGTCTCCATTAACAAGCATTTCTGACTCAAATTCATTCCATCCTATTTTTGTCGCGGTATTTCCACTCCATGCAAACACTTGAATAAGTAGAATGACTGCTACAATAATTCCGTAAATCCAGTAAAAGTTGAACGGTTTTTTCCCAGATGGTTTTCCTTTCCCTCCAGAGGAAAGACGTTCTTTCATTTTATCGAATTGATCTTTTAAATCAGGCTCGTTTCTTTTTTCGTTGCTCATCCTCTACTATTCACTTTCAATTTCTTGAATTTTGGCATCTGCCCAAAGTTCTTCTAGATTATAAAATTCTCTTGTTTCTTTTTGAAATACATGCACTACGACATTAGAATAGTCTAACAATATCCATGTAGCGTTAGTTTGCCCTTCAGAATTCCATGGTTTTTCACCCATCTCAATTCTCACTGTATCCTCTACCGATTCTGCCAAAGCGCTAACTTGTGTGGTGGAATCTGCATGGCAAATTATAAAATAATCGCATACTGCCCCATCAAGTTGAGTTAAGTCTAAACAGACTATTTTTTTTCCTTTTTTTTCAAGTAACCCTTGAATTGCAAACTCAGCTACTATTGCTGAATTCTTTTTAATCTTTACTTTCGCCATTCAACGTTTTTGTGTGGAACAAAAATAGTTAATTTACATTGGTTTAATTGTCGTTTCGTTGATGAATACACTTTTTCTAGGGCAACAAATCATTACGCTCGACCAAGTTGGTTCGACCAATAACTATACCAGCGAGTTTTTACGTCAGAATGTCATGCAGGAGGGAGCTATTGTGCTGGCAAATTACCAAAATGAAGGCAAAGGACAACGCGGTAATTTATGGCAAAGCAATCCAAATGAGAATCTAACATTTTCGATATACATAAAGCCCGTTTTTATTCCTACATCGATGCAGTTTGTTTTAAATAAATGGGTGTCACTTTCTATTGTATATTGTTTAAGAAAAGAGGGAATTGGGGCAGCTGTTAAATGGCCTAATGATATATATGTCGAGGATAAAAAGATTGGAGGTGTTTTAATTGAGAATTCTGTGAGTAATGGAATTAACCATTCCATTATAGGTATTGGGTTAAATGTTAATCAGAAAGAATTCAATAATTTACCGAATGCATCCTCTATAATGTGCATTACTGGTAAAGCCTTTGATTTAGAGACTCTTTTGGAGAAGATGTGTGGTTTTTTAGAACAGAATTATCTAAGAATAAAAGTTAATTTGTCTGCTTTAGATGAGGAGTATCTTAGCGCGATGTATCAGTATGAAAAATTCGCGATGTATCGCGATAAAAGCGGATCGTTTTCTGGCAAAATAATGGGGGTCTCAGCAATTGGTCAATTAGAAATAGAGACAAATAAAGATGTAAGAAGCTATTACTTTAAAGAAGTCGAGTTTTTATAGTTAAAAACTTTTGTTCGCTAGCTTTTTTGCAATTCCATTGAAGAAAGCTGTGAGCGGTTTTTCAACCATTATTTTTAGCATGGGATTTAGATTTGCATCAACAATAATTTGAGCAGATGTGGAATCTCCATTTTCTGTTAAATTAAAATCCATAGAGAACCCAAATGGTTTGTCGTTTAATGAAACTAACTTAATTTGAGAAGGTTCAGTAAATGTGTCATGTTTGAAGCCAATTTTGCCAAGGTTCGGTATTTTAAAAGAACATTCAGTCTCTGTGGATTCCCATTCAGAAATTTTATCTAAAGGCATTAGTCCTTCTAAATTATTTAGATTAGAAAGGAAATCGAACAGCGATTTACTTGTCGTATTTATTGTAACGTTTTCACTTTTGAAGGTTGCCATAATTTACTTTTTCCATACTTGTGGATTATCTCTCCACTCTTGCAATGAGGTTAAACAATTAGAATCAATATAGCCAGTATCTAGCGCTTTTTTGATTAGATAATTGTAATCAGACAATGTTATTAGCGAACATTTTTTATTTTCGAAATTTTGTTTAGCAATTTCAAAATCGTAAGAAAAAATAGCGCCCATTCCTAATACTTTGCAGCCGGCTTCTCTGATGGCGTTAACTGCCTTTAAACTGCTGCCTCCCGTTGAAATTAAATCTTCTATAACAACAACGGACTGTTCAGGATTTAAAACTCCTTCGATGAGATTGGTTAGCCCATGTCCCTTAGGTGTTGAACGGACGTAAATAAAAGGAACACCCATTTGTTCGGCAACCAAGGCTCCATGTGCAATTCCACCAGTAGCAACTCCTGCAATAACATCTGGCTTGCCAAATTTTTCTTGAATAGCAGTCACTAATTCTTGTCGAATGTGAGTTCTTATCTGAGGAAACGAAAGTGTTTTTCTATTATCACAATAGATAGGAGAATGCCAACCAGATGCCCAGGTAAATGGCTCATTTGGTTTTAGTACAATTGCCTTAATTTGTAACAATAATTCTGCTACTTTTAGTGCGGTAGTTTCATTGGTAACCATGTGACAAATGTATAAAGTTTTTATAAGAGAAGAGCCAGTATTTATTTGTAATTCAGATCAAATAAAGGGAGAAAGCGCTGAGGTAAAAATTATTCATTTTGAAATTAATTTTGATTGGAGTGTTATTATTGATCATCCACCAAGTGGAGGTGTTTATGTTATTGGTGAAAACATTGATTTAATTTGGAGTTCTTTTAAAGGTTGTTTTCAAGAAATTGCCGCTGCAGGAGGTGTTGTTGAAAATACTAAAAAAGAAATCCTCTGTATTTTCCGCAATGGAAAATGGGATTTACCAAAAGGGAAAGTTGAGGATCAAGAAGAAATTGAAGCTGCAGCAATTCGCGAAGTAGAAGAGGAATGTGGGATAGAGCGATTAAAAATTGTGAAACATTTTCAAAACACTTATCATACTTACGAAATTAATGGTGTTCAAATTTTAAAAACTACTTATTGGTATTCAATGAAAACATCTTTTAATAGTCCCCTGGTCCCGCAATTGGAAGAAGGAATAACAAAAGCTGAGTGGGTTAAAAATGATGATTTGAAAAAAGTAAAAGCCAACACTTACAAATCTATTTTGGAACTTTTAACTTAGTTGGGCGCTAAGAAATTATTCTTGTACCACACCTCAATATCTTTTAACTCTTGAGGTGATATTTTATGTTTTATTGGATATTCTTTGGTGGTAACTTCGATGCCGGACTTTTTTAATTCAGCACTACATTTTCTTCCTTTTTCAATTGACAGCACTTGGTCTTGAGTTCCATGACCATAAAATGCTTTCACTTTTTTATATTTTTCAGTAAGTTCAGAGTTTGTTTTAGTTTCTTTTGCCAAAAGCATTCCTGAAATACATATTATTCCATCAACGGTTTCGGGGCGAATCAGCGCTATTTGAGCGCTCATGATAGCACCTTGACTGAATCCTCCAACTATAATTTTGTCTGGTTTGAATTTATTCTCAATGGCTGAAATAAATTGCAACAGCATGCTTTCACTTTGTAAAGCTTGATTGAGGTTTCTGCGATGATTACCGTCTGATTTAAACTCAATGTCGTACCAAGAGTATGCATTAGTAGACATAGTTATTGGCCCTCTAACACAAACTACAGTAGTTTGCGGAAATCTATTAGAGAAAGAAAACAAATCTTTTTCGTTACTTCCATAACCGTGAATAAGCACAACCAAGTTTTTGGCATTAGCTACTTTTTTAACTATATAAGTGAGATTTGATTTTGCTTCATGGCGAAGTTCTTGAGCGATAATGAAAGACCAAGAATAGAATAGAAATAGAAAAAGTGAAACAATTTTGAATCTCATCGATTTAATTAGCTTACAACGTTTATTTTTTTCTCAATAAAGCGGTCACTATATTCTTCCGGAAGTTGCAAAGTAAGGTGGTTAGTGAGGACCTCTAATCCTTTTGTGTAGCGGCTATTGTTGGTTATAATAATGTGACAATCATCTCGATATGGACGTAAGAATTTTTTATACGAAGGCATAACATGATTGTCCCATTGGTAGCGCACAGTTTTTTCCGGGTAACCTCTTTCTTGACTATCTCTTTTTATTCTTCTTTCTAATTTTACACTTTCGTGCGCATCAATATATATCCTTAAATCGAGAGCTTTTTTAATTTCCTCGTAATGGAAAATGAATAAGCCTTCCATGACAATAACAGGTGCAGACTTAACAAGTAAATGGCCTGGTTGTTTGTCTTTATTATTGAAGGTATACTCCTTTATTTTTATTGTATCGCCCTGCCTAAGTTTTTTTAGGTCGTCATAAAAATGGTTTCGGTCAATTGAGTCTGGAAGATCAAAATTTACCTCACCGTTTTCGTCTGTTTGCTGTTCTTCTATGGGTTTGTAATAGTTGTCTTGCGAAATAATACATACAGAACCCTTTGGCATTTTATCTTTTAAATCCTTCAAAAAGGAAGTCTTTCCAGAAGCACTGCCCCCTGCAATACCAATAATATAGGGCTCCCAGTTCATGAGGCTAGAGTATGGTTGCTTTTGGTCAAAAATTTACATTGCCGGCTCGTAAATCTTTTCAACCAAATGTGTGTATTTGTCCATAATATTTTTACGTTTTAGCTTCATCGTTGGAGTAAGTTCTTCTGTATCAACAGTCCATTCGTGGTCTATTAACTCAAATTTCTTGACTTGTTCCCATTTACCAAACTGAGAGTTGAATCCTTCTAATTCTTCATTGATTCTGGCAATTACTTTTTCGTTTTTAATTAATTCTGCATTTGAAGTAATTAAAATGTTTTTCAGTTTACACCACTCTTCAACAAAAGCGAATGCAGGAACTATGAGGGCAGCTGGGTGTTTTTTGTTTTCACCAATTACCATTATTTGTTCAATAAAACGAGACTCTTTGTATTTATTTTCCATTTGCTGAGGCGCGATGTATTTACCACCAGAAGTCTTGAATATCTCTTTCTTACGATCAGTAATTTTCAGGAAATCACCATCAACAAAACATCCTATATCACCTGTATGGAACCAGCCTTCAGAATCAATAACTTCTTTCGTTTTTTCTTCATCTTTGTAGTAACCCATCATCAGCAAATCACCTTTTGCACAGATTTCACCATCTTCAGCGATTTTAACTTCAACACCATTAAGTTTCCTTCCTACGGTTCCGAACCGCACACCATCATTATCTGAACAGTTAACTGAAATTACAGGAGAGGTCTCGGTTAGGCCATAACCTTCCATTACAGGCAATCCTGCAGCATGAAATACTCTAGCTAATCGAGGTTGAAGAGCAGCACTTCCTGAAGCAATAACTTCACATTTTCCACCAAGGGCTTCCTTCCATTTACTAAAGATTAATTTTCGAGCAATTTTAAGTTGGAATTCGTACCAAGCGCCATTAGCACCATTTACTTCATAGCGTAAGCCTAAGTTAAGTGCCCAGAAAAATAATTTTGTTTTTATTCCTCCTGCAGCTGCACCCTTGGTTACAATTTTGTCATAGACTTTTTCTAACAATCTTGGAACAGCTGTAAACACATTTGGTTGTGTTTCTCGCAGATTGTCTCCAATAGTTTCCATACTTTCAGCAAAATAAATGGAAACTCCATTCATCATGTATAGGTAATGAATCATCCGCTCGTAGACATGACAAACAGGTAAAAAGCTGAGTGCTTTTGCATATTCGTTGACGGGCAAACGCTCGGTTGACGCAATAGAGTTGCTGGCGATATTTTTATGTGATATCATCACTCCTTTTGGCTTTCCTGTTGTGCCGGAGGTATATATAAGAGTAGCAAGATCTTCAGTTTTTACGGCATCTTTTCTTTTTTCAACTTCTGCTTGATCAATTTCATTGTTTGAGTCCAACATTTCAGACCAATTTGTAGCACCTTCAATTTTATCGTATGTGTAGATGTGTTTGAGAGTTGGTACTTTATCTTTAATAGCATTCAATTTATCAAGTACCACTTTATCAGAAACAAAGCACACCTTGCATTCAGAGTGGTTTAATATATACTCGTAATCTTCAGAGCTAATCGTAGGATAAATAGGCACATCAATAGCCCCAGTCTGCAACACACCAATATCGGTCATGTTCCATTCGGGTCTGTTTACGGTACAGATAATGCCAATTTTGTCGCCTGGATTGATGCCTAATTTCAATAATCCTCGGCTCACGGCATTAGCATGGTCGATAAATTCTTGAGTTGAATAAGGTTTCCATTTTCCATCCACTTTACTACAAAGTGCATCTGCTTTTGGGAATTGCTCTAGTTGATAATAGGGGAAATCGAATAATCTTTTTAGTTCTGTTGCCATGTCTGATGTGTTATGCTTGCATACGAAAATAAACGTATTTTTGAAGCTGACCAAATGTAGATAAACAAAATGAAGATTAGTAACACATTTACACAACAGTTTGATATTCAATTTCCCATAATAATGGCGCCCATGTTTTTGGTGTCTAATTTAGAAATGATTAAGGCTGGAATGAAATCTGGCATTGCAGCTGCATTTCCCAGTTTAAATTATAGAGAAGAAGGTGAGCTAGAGTCTTTACTGAATGAGCTAAATGCTGAACAAAATAATTCGAGAGGTAGATATGGGGTAAATTTAATCGTGCAAAAGTCTAACCCTATGTATTTTAAGCATTTGGATATTTGTGTGGAGAAGAAGGTGCCTTTTTATATTACGTCTCTGGGAAGTCCGGAGGAGGTAATTAAAAAAGCTCATAGTTATGGGGCGAAAGTTTTATGCGATGTTACCAATATCGTGCATGCTCAAAAATGTTTTGATTTGGGATGCGATGGTTTTATTGCTGTTGGCCAGGGTGCGGGAGGGCATGCAGGTAACAACCCTTTGCTACTTTTGGTGCCTGCTTTGAAAAAAGCTTTTCCAGACAGAATTGTAATTGGTGCTGGCGGTGTCGCTACTGGCGATGCTATTACTTCTATTCTTGCCCTTGGAGGAGAAGGGGTTTCAGTCGGAACTCGATTTATTGCAACGCCCGAGGCAGGTGTTAATGATGGGTATAAAAATGCGATTGTTGATTCTAGTATGGAAGACATTGTGATGTCTACTAAGATTTCAGGAACACCTTGTACCGTTATTAATACTGATTACGCCAAGAAAATAGGATATACTCAAAATTGGTTTGAAAGATTACTGTCAAAGAATAAAAAAACTAAGAAATATTTCAAAATGCTTGTTCAATTTAGAGGCATGAAAAAACTAGAAGAGTCAGTTACTAGCGGAAGTTATAAAACACTTTGGGTTGCAGGAAAATCGTCAGAAATGATTAAAGAAATAGTTCCTTGTGTTGATATTATTGAGCGATTAAAACAAGAAACGTTCGAATCGCTTGCTAAATTAGGTGATTTAGTAGGTGATTAGAATTTCTCCCCGCCAAATTCTTGTACGCAATTCCATTGCCATTTTGAATGCGGCTTAATGGAAACGCCAATATATATAAAGTCTGTATTAAGAATGGCTTTTCGATGGCCATATTCAGGATTACCTTCATCAATTAACAAGCGCATAACAATAGTTAAGGGGTCTGCGAAACCGTAATCACAGTTTTCGCCTAAACTATTGTATTTGTTCTGAATAGGTTTCATCCTTTGTAAGTAATTGTCATGTCCAATTTTTCCATATTTCCCCATTGCTGTTGCGTGGCTTTGAGCTAATTCGTATAGAACCCGATCAGTTTTTAATGGGGCAAGGCCCTTTGTCTTTTTTAACTTGTTTGTTAGTGATCTAGTAAAATTATTTGACTTCATTTCTGCCAAATAAGGTTTGGCAATTGTTGAGTAGAATTTAGGGCCATCAATTCTGGCGAGATTCATTAAGTGAATCACCTTTTTTTCATCGGCAGTAAGGTATCCAGCTTTTTTTGCAGTATTCGACTTTTCTAAAATTTGATAATTCCAAGCTGATAAGTCTTGACTAACTCCAATAGAAATTGAGAGCGTTAAAATTATACTTAGAATAGATTTTATCATTTGGCTGGGAAGACTTGCTTTCCATTAACAAACGTGGCAATTACTTTATTATTCTTTAAAGCTTCATTTGGAGCATGCAAAATATCTTTTTGAAGAACTATAAAATCTGCAGATTTACCAACCTCAAGACTGCCTTTTTCCTTTTCTTCAAAATTGCTAATAGCTGCCCAAATGGTTATTCCCATTAATGCCTCTTTTCTCGATAATGCATTTTTCATTTGGTATCCACCAGATGGATATCCTTTAAGGTCTTCACGAACAACAGCTGCGTAAAATGTTTTTAAAGGGTCGATACTTTCGATTGGGAAATCGGTACCTAGAGCTAAAAATCCCAGTTGATTTTTAAGGTCTTGATATGCATATGCGTTTGCAATTCTTTCATTACCAAGTCTTTCATCAGCCCAATACATGTCTGAAGTTGCGTGAGTTGGCTGAATAGAAGGTATGATTCCATATTTTCCAAAAGAGGACAAATCGTTCGAATCTACTACTTGACAATGTTCAATTCTCCATCTTTTATCATTGCCTTCAGGAAGTATGCTGCCATAAATATTGAGAAATAAACGATTAGCAGAATCTCCTATGCAATGTGTGTTCATTTGAAAGCCCGCATCGTAAATTTTCTGTGCAGACTCACGATAATATGTTTCTTCATTTAATAGGAAGCCATAATGAATAGAATCGTTAACATCGGAATAAGGTTCTAGTAAGCACGCGCCCCTTGATCCAAGAGCCCCATCACCATAAAACTTAAATGACCGAACGTTTAACATCTCTGTTTTGTAGGGTCCGTTTGTTAAATAGTGATTTAAGTTCTCTTCATTAGCGGTAAGCATTGCGTAAACTTTCATATTGAGTTTCCCTTCTTGGTGAAGTTTGTCAATCAGCTCTACTTCTTGCTTGTCCAAACCTGCATCATCGACTGTTGTAAGGCCAACAGCGAAACAATTATTTTGGGCATCTAATAAAGCCTTTGTTAGTTGTTCCTTTTTAGGCCTAGGTATAACTTTCTTTACGAGATTGAGCGCATTGTCGATTAGTATTCCTGTTAATTCTCCATCAATTTGTTCAATGATTCCACCAGTAATTTGAGTTAAATTAGTGATTTTAGCTTTTTTCAAGGCTTCAGAATTTGCTAAAGCAGCATGACCATCAATTCGTCTAATAAATATAGGCTGGTTAGGAAATAATTCATCTAATTTTTCTTTGTTTGGAAATTCTTTAATCTGCCAATCGTTTTGATCCCAGCCTCGCCCTTCAATCCATTCTCCAGGATTATTTTTGGAAAACTCAATCACGCGTTCAATTACTTCATCAAATGATTTAGTGCCTACTAAATTGACTTGTTGAAGACTAAGCCCATACCCTAAAAAATGGCAATGAGCATCGATAAAACCTGGGTAAATAGGTTTTGTTTGCGCGTCAAAAACCGCATCGCATCGGTATTTATTTGTGATTTCATGCTCTTTTCCAATTTCGAGAATTTTCCCATCTTTAATCGCCATTGCTTGACCAATAGAAAATCCGGCATCAACGGTGTAAATAGTTGCGTTTCTGACCAATAAATCTGCTTTTTCAGATTTAATACACGAGGTCAGCACAGAAATCGAAACAAGTATGTAAACTAATTTTTTCATTTGATTTTGGCGTTTAATTTCTTTAAAAATGGAAGCTTAGCGTATAGTTTTTGTTCATCAAGAATGAGCAAGGATAGAATCATGAAAAAGGGCCATCCTGGTATTTTATATCTCACAATAGCACCGGATATAGGAGTTGTCCAGCCAATAAATAAATATAGAATAATTATGAAAGTCATGCAGAACCCGACCAATTTGAAGTCGATATTTGCTCTTTTTTTACTCAAAAAAAGGCATAGGGTTCCGAAGAGAAATAGCGTAATATTCTCAAGCGAGTTAAATAACATCATCGCTGATTTGCTTTCCCAAATAAAAGGACGAAAAGTAGTATTGGTTAATGCAGATGGAATCATTTTTACAAACCCAATTGGATTATTGTTTAGTCGTGTTATGTAAAATGCACTGTTAGATCTTGTTCTCTCCGACATTTTAATGAAATCGACATTTTTAAAATAAAGCTTAGTGATAAGATCAATTTCCGGGATTTTTTTGTGCACACTTAGGCTTATTAGACTACCTGCAATTGCAATGCTGAAGTATACTAATAATGGGTGCCGCCTATTTTTTTTCTTAAGTAGAATAAAGCCAATGATTCCCGGAGCAAGAGCTATAATTACGTATACTTTAATAAATAGAAGGATAAGAATAGAAATAATTAGAACTGAGAGATATTTAACGTTTGGCTTTTCGACTACTTTGAATAAGCTCCATATTAAAAGCCCCATAGAAAAAATTACTACACCCTCTTTTAGGACTCCTGAACCCCAAAAAAGAACAGACGGAATAAGAAAAATTCCGATTAATAAAAGGAGTTTAAGTTTTTGAAGAAATGGAACAAATGCCTTGTAGAGGGCAGTTAATCCAATCAATGAAAAAAAACACATAAAAACAGTGTGAACGTGATAATATCCAAATGAGAATAAATCGAAAATGGCATTTACCCTAATGATAGTTTGATTGTCGTTGAATAAGCCATGTGGAAAATCTCGGCCCCAAAAGGTCATTTCTTTAATGTAAGGTGCTAAATCAGGTTTGTCAAGTCCGATTCCGATAAGAAGTCTTAAATAGTAAGTTGGGTCTTTTTTTAGTGCGCCGTACATTACAAGCGAATCATCGAAAAATCGAAACGCATCACTAGTAAATCTATTATTCCCATAGTAGAAATAGTAAATTGCAAAAAGCAGAAAGCCAAATCCTATTTTTAATAAAAAAATAGCAGAAATAATGTTTGGGGTAAGTTCACCACAATGAAAGAAACTCCATTTACGAATCACCCATAATAATATAAGCGTGTAAAATATTGTTAACAAAGCCTCGGTCAAACTGTTTATATCTGTTGATTATCCCCAAAAGTAAGGATTATTACTGTTGATAATCCTACATGTTTTCTTTAGCCTTTACCCTGTCACTTAAGTAATTTTGCCGTAAAGTGAAAATCTTGTGTAATGATTGTATTTTTCAAGAATAAATTCAACAAAATTTTGGCAGTTCAATTCAAAGGGTTGGTAAAAGAGGAAGATATTCCTAAGTTAAATTGGCTATTAGCTGGAGTTAAACTTCCAGATTCTACATTGGCAGGAATTTACGTTGGCCCGAAAAAAGAGATGGTATCTCCTTGGAGTACAAATGCGGTAGAAATTACTCAGAATATGGGGATTGATAACATCATAAGAATCGAGGAATACAAGGTCGAAGCAAATGTTTCTGCATCTTTTGATCCAATGCTTGAAATGATGTTCTCGTCATTAAATCAAGATCTGTTTACAATCGATATGGAACCAGAGGCAGTTTTATTTGTTGACGACATCAAATCGTATAACGACCAAGAAGGGTTAGCTCTTAATGATCAAGAAATCCAGTATTTAGAAGACGTGTCTAAACGAATTGAAAGAAAACTTACTGATAGTGAGGTATTCGGATTTTCTCAAGTTAATTCAGAGCACTGTCGCCATAAAATATTTAACGGGCAGTACATTATAGATGGAAAAGAAAAAAAATCTTCACTATTCAATCTCATTCGTAAAACAGCCAAACAAAACCCGAATACAATTGTTTCAGCATACAAAGACAATGTGAGTTTTGTGAATGGACCAAAGGCGATGCAATTCGCTCCTAAAACTCAAAACAAGGCTGACTTTTTCGAAGTATCTGAGATAGATACAGTTCTTTCATTGAAAGCGGAAACACATAATTTTCCCACGACAGTTGAACCATTTAATGGTGCGGCTACAGGATCAGGAGGTGAGATTCGCGATAGAATGGCTGGAGGCCAAGGTAGCGTTCCTATGGCTGGAACTGCGGTATACATGACAGCATATTCTCGTTTGGAAGAAGGTCGAGAATGGGAGCAGGGTATGCCGGCTCGTGAATGGTTATATCAAAGGCCAATGGATATTCTGATTAAAGCTTCTAACGGTGCTTCTGATTTTGGAAATAAGTTTGGGCAGCCACTGATAAATGGTTCTGTTTTTACTTTTGAACATATAGAACAAGGAAAGAAATTTGGCTTTGATAAAGTAATTATGCAAGCCGGCGGTATTGGTTACGGTAAGCATGAGGATGCACAAAAAGCAATTCCGCAAAAAGGAGATAAAATTGTAATTCTTGGTGGGGATAATTATAGAATTGGGATGGGCGGCAGTGCTGTTTCATCTGTCGATACAGGTGCCATGAGTAGTTCGATAGAGCTGAACGCAATTCAACGCTCTAATCCAGAAATGCAGAAAAGAGCATGTAACGCAATTCGCGCATTTGTAGAGTCATCTAATAATCCGATTGTATCAATTCATGATCACGGTGCTGGTGGTCACTTAAACTGCTTGTCAGAATTGGTTGAAGATACCGGAGGAACGATTAACCTGAGAAGCCTTCCGATAGGAGATCCGACTCTTTCTGCTAAAGAGATTGCGGGAAATGAATCGCAAGAACGAATGGGCTTGGTTATTAAGGATGAAGATATTGGATTGCTCGATGAAATTTGTCAGCGTGAGCGATCACCAATGTACGTAGTTGGTGATGTAACGGGTGACCACCAGTTCTCTTTTGTAGATGAAAAAACGGGGGATAATCCGATCGATTTGCAGATATCTGATATGTTCGGAAAACCACCGAAGACTGTCATTAAAGATTCTACGATTAATAGAACATTTGATGAAATTGCTTACGATGCAGATAAAGTAGTGAATTACGTTGAGCAAGTTTTACAGCTGGAGTCGGTGGCATGTAAAGACTGGTTAACTAATAAAGTTGATCGATCTGTAACAGGAAAAGTTGCTAAACAGCAAACTGCCGGAGAAATTCAATTACCACTTAATAATTTAGGTGCTGTAGCAATAGATTTTACTGGAGTTTCGGGGATTGCAACGGCGATAGGCCACGCACCCGCTGCAGCTATGATTAACGCAGAGAAGGGCAGTCGACTATCGATTGCGGAGTCACTAACTAATATTATTTGGGCTCCGTTAAAAGATAATTTAAAATCAGTTTCATTAAGTGCTAATTGGATGTGGCCCTGTAAAAATGAGGGGGAAGATGCGAGGTTGTACCAAGCAGTTGAATCAATTTCAACTTTTGCCTGTGATTTAGGAATCAATATTCCTACAGGAAAGGATTCACTGTCGATGACGCAGAAATACAAAAATGATGTAGTTTATGCTCCTGGTACTGTAATTATTACTGCTTCTGGAGAGGTTTCTGATGTTAGAAAAATTGTGGAGCCTGTTATTGTTAATGATGAAAACACTGCTTTAATCTATATAGATTTATCGAAAGAAGAATACAAATTAGGTGGATCTTCTTTTGCACAAGTGTTGAATAAATTAGGTGCTGATGCCCCAACAATAATTGACACAAAATACTTTGCGAACGCCTTTAATACTGTCCAAGAGCTTATTAAATCAGGACAAGTTTTGGCGGGACACGATATTTCAGCAGGGGGTATGGTTACTGCTTTGCTGGAAATGACATTTGCAAATTCAACTGGTGGCTTAGAGATCAATCTTAACTCAATAGATGAGGCTGATTTTATCAAAATATTATTCAGTGAAAATCCCGGCTTATTGATTCAAGTTAATGATACAGATAGTGTAATGTCAATTTTGGGGAATAATAATATACAAGCAAGAATTATTGGGAGGCCCATAAGTGGAAGAAAATTAAGTATAAAGCATTCAGGAGCTGAGTTAAATTTAGATATCAATGATTTTAGAGATTCCTGGTACAAAACTTCGTATTTACTAGATAAGCAACAATCGACAAAAGAATTAGCAAAAGAGCGCTTCGAATCCTATAAAACGTCTAAATTGGAATATAATTTTTTGGAAGGATTTACAGGAAAATTAACAGATTTCGATGCAGTTTTAAATAGAAAACACACAACTGGGGTTAAGGCGGCAATTATTAGGGAAAAAGGTGTAAATGGTGATCGAGAAATGGCTTATTCATTATTCTTGGCTGGTTTTGATGTCAAGGATATTCACATGACAGACCTTATTTCTGGACGCGAAGATTTGAGTGATGTCAATATGATTGTGTTTGTTGGAGGTTTCTCTAATTCGGATGTATTGGGCTCAGCTAAAGGATGGGCAGGAGCATTCTTGTATAATCCAGCAGCAAAGACCGCTTTAGATAATTTCTATGCCCGCAAAGATACGCTGAGTTTAGGGGTATGTAACGGCTGCCAATTAATGATGGAATTGGGTTTAATTTCTGCTCAAGGAAAATTACAACCTATGGGGCAAAATGAATCTGGTAAATTCGAATCTGGCTACTTAACGCTTAACGTTGAACCAAATAATTCAGTGATGTTAAAATCATTGGTTGGAAGTAAATTAGGTATTTGGGTTGCCCATGGAGAAGGCAAATTTATTCTAAGTGGTAATGAGGATGATTATGGCATAGCTTTGCAATATTCAGGTCATCAATATCCAGCGAATCCTAATGGCTCGCATTATCGTGCTGCAGGTTTGGCTTCTGAAGATGGACGTCATTTAGCAATGATGCCTCATCTGGAAAGAGCTATTTTTCCTTGGCAATGCGCTCATTACTCATCAAAAAGAAACAATGATGAGTGCACACCCTGGCTAGAAGCATTTGTCAATGCCAGAAAATGGGTAGAACAGGCCGGTTAGTTTTTGTTTAATTTCTTTTGGTAGATAGATTGAGCAATATCTGTTAAGATTAAAATTCCAATAACGAAATAGAAGGTTGTTTTAGACATTGGAGTTATTTCGTTTCCGAAAAGTATGATATGTGCTAAATGACCTCCTTCCGTAATTAGCATTATGCCAACGACAAATAGTATAAACAGTCCAAGAACTTCATATAATTGATTCTTTTTAAGAAACTCTGTAACTTTACCTGATAACCATATCATTAGTAAACCGCCTATGATAATAGCAGTGGCCATTACCCAAAATTCTTTTGTTAAAGCCATGGCACTTAGAATAGAATCAAAAGAAAAAACTAGGTTCATTAACACGACCCAAAAAATAATAGATTTAACAGATTTAGGTTTTTCAACTTCACTAGAGTCTTTTTCTATGCTTAGCATGTGCATTATTTCTTTTGTAGCGGTATAGATAATAAAAGCCCCTCCAGCTAGCACAATAAGGCTGTGAATGTTTATACTAGCATAGACGTATTCTGCCCAATGAATTTTAAAAATTGGATCTTGAAAATATTCAATGACGGACATTAGTATAAATAGTAGTGCAATTCTTAACACCATTGCCATAGCTATGCCTACATTTCTTACGAATGCCTGCTTTTCTTTAGGCGCTCGCTTAGATTCTATGGAAATATATAATAGGTTATCGAAACCTAAAACAGCCTGAAGAATGACTAACATTAAAAGGGTGAATACGTTTTCTAACAATTCTTTTTATTTAAAAATTCAAATGTAAAATAAAATTGGTCTTCGAAATCAAAGCATTTTATTAACTAGAACATCTTATCAAAAACGCGGGGTGTAACCGTTGCTGTCAACTGCTTTTTTACCATTAGAAATATTATATCCTAACATAATTTCATGTGAACCTGCTGAATATTTTCTAACATTTGAAATAGTTACATCATAAGCATATCCAATGATAAAATTTTCTTTTTCGAAACCAATAATTGCTACGATAGCATCTTTTAATCGGTATGATACACCAAGTGAAAACATATTTTGATATGTAGCTTTTACGTTCAAGTCAAATGTTGTTGGAGCAGTAAAAACAGTTTTCAAAAGAAGTGAAGGTTGTAAGGAGAAGTCATCACTTAATTCAAAATCATATCCACCTGATAAATAATAATGACGTACTTCTTTATTTAGGCTTTCATCGTCATTATTGTACCTCACCTTTGCCTGAAATAACTGCGGGACAGAAAGACCAACAAAGTACGATTCAGAAAAGAAATATGCTCCGAAGCCAGCATCAGGAACCAATGTAGCATTTGAAACCCCAGAAAAAGTAAAATCGCCAGTTTCTTCTAATGTGATTTGACTTTCATCTAAAGAGTACTGAGTTGCTTTTGCTGATAAACCTAATGCAAGTCTAGCACCATCAGAAACTTTAATATGATAAGAGTAAGCCAATTCTAAACCAGTTTGAGTCAATGGACCAGTTTTGTCATTAATAATAATTCCACCGAAACCCATATTGTCCAAATAATTGGAATGGAAACTTAAACCCATAGTTTTGGGAGCGCCTTCGAAACCAGCCCATTGTGCTCTGTAAGTTAAACGAACAGGGCTATAGTCTTTAGTTCCCGCCACAGCTGGGTTTAAAAAAAAGTCGTTTAACAAATATTGACTAAAATGGGCCATTTGTTGAGCTTGAGAGCCAATTGCTAAAAGCGAAATCGAAAGTTTTATTATTGTCTTTTTCATATCGACTATCGTTTAATTGTTACTGTTCCAGTTAGTGATTTTTCATCCAAAGTGATAATGTAGTAGTAAACTGCAGATGGAACTTCTTTACCATTAGCATTGAGTCCATCCCATGGTTCGGTGTAACCATCAGAAATATATAAAGCAGATCCCCAACGGTTGTATATTTCTACCTTAATATCAGAATAATATTGTGCAGCGGGAATATTCCAAACATCATTTATATTATCTCCATTGGGAGAAAAACCAGAAGGTGGAGGATCGAAACAAAGTCCGTCAATTCTAATTATTATAGTATCAACAACAATAGTACAATTGTTTTCATCGGTTATGGTTAAAGAATAAATGTTAGCATCAAGTCCGCTAATATTTTCACTAACCTCTCCATTAGACCATTGGTAGTTTAATGAACCAGTCTCTCCAATTACTTCCGACATAATTGATCCATTATTTATCTCGCATGTTGCAGGAATAGGTAGTAATGTAATAATAGGAGCTTCAATACTTTCTATGACCACTTGATTGGTGACAACACAGCTATTATTATCAATTACAGTAACGGAGTATGACCCCGATCCAAGACCACTTTCTGTAACGCCTGCTCCGCCCGAAGACCACTCGTACGTGTAGGGTCCAGTTCCACCAGTTGGTATAGCAGTTGCGTTACCATTGTTTGCGCCACAAGAAGCATCTGTTACTGAGGTAGTAGCAGTTGGCCCAGCAATATTATTAATAGAAGAAGAAGCGGTAACTGAGCAAGCAGCAGCATCGGTAACTGTAACAGAAATTCCTCCAGCAGATAAGTTATTTTCAGTTACCCCTGAACCAGCAGAAGAAGACCAGGTATAAGTATATCCACCAGCCCCACCTGAAGGCAGAGCAGTTGCGGTACCATTTCCTTGACCACAATCTTCATCAGTTGTTGTAATAGAGGCAGTAGGAGAATTTGTATCACTAATAGTTACATTTTCAACAATCGAACAAGTTCCAGCATCGGTAACCGTAACGGAATATGACCCCGATGCAAGACCCCCTTCTGTACTTCCTGCTCCCCCTGAAGACCAAGCATAATTATACGCTCCAGTTCCACCAGTTGGTATAACAGTTGCGGTGCCATTACTTGCACCGCAAGAAGCGTCTGTTACTGAGGTAGTAGCAGTTGGCCCAGCAATATTATTAATAGAAGAAGAAGCGGTAACTGAGCAAGCAGCAGCATCGGTAACTGTAACAGAAATTCCTCCAGCAGATAAGTTATTTTCAGTTATACCT
>CAJQPE010000079.1 GCA_905480125.1 uncultured Flavobacteriales bacterium
CCACAGGAAGCCCAGCAAACTGTATTAATTATTGTGTCATTCACAGGAATAACTAAATATCTATTTGTATACGTATTTGATCCATCAATAGTTGTTTGAACACAATTTAAAGATGGATCAAGAGTCTCTTGTATAGTCCAAAAATCGGCAGAAAACTTATATTCAACTGTGTCACCAGGTTGATATGTACTACTCGAAAACTCAATAGTTGTCTCCCAAATATTGTCAGTATCGTCATCGCTCAATGGGTTACAATTACCACACCAATTATTAAATTCCCCATTAATTTCGGGTGTCGTAAACGCATCAGGCACTTGATTCATATCTACTAAGAAAGTAACATTTGGATCCGTGGCGCCACCACCTCCTGAACCACCGTTATTATTACCACTAACAAAACCTTCAGGTATCAGTCGCAAATACCATAACAACCCCCCTGCATGGTGCTGATATTGTAACCATAATGATGTATCAGTTAGTTGAATCACTTTATAATCTGCTACCCCAGACCAAAATCCAATAAATGATGAACCGGAGACTGAAAGCATGGTATCCTCATCCTCAGTCAATGTCCACAGCTCGTCTATTTGATCTGAATATGGAGCAGTGAAGTCGCCTAAATTTTCGAACGAACCAGGAAAATCTGCAGCTAATTCGTTACTCACATAAACATCACCATTCGTAATCATATCAAACTTAAAATTGTCTAAATGAAAAACATATCTATCATTATACAATCCACAACCATTTTTATCACCAGGACTAGCTGCCCACCATTCAGGAAAATTACCCTGCGATCCAACAGGGTCGGGACCAACTCCAAAATGCGTAGAGTTGGCTGAATCTAATACCCAAGTTTTAAACCCATCGCCAGTGCTGCCACCAGTGAGCTTAACTAATAAAGGTGAGTTGAGTAAAGATAAATCTGTTTCTTTAATTACTATTTCTTGAGAAGAAGAAACACTTCCGCCTGGAGCAAAAATAGAGAGGGTAACTTGATAGGTTCCTGCATTTGGAAAAGTTGCAGAAATATTTGTGCCACTACCTAGTGCCCCATTACCAAAATCCCATTTAGCAATAACCCCTGAAGTACTGGCGGTAAATTCAATAATGTTGTCGTTTGCTGCAGAGGGAGAATATGTGAATGCCGCATCAGATTCAACAGGCGGTTCAGGTAATTGCAAATCTTTTTTATTACAAGCATAAAATAACAATGTAAAAGCTGCAATAAATACTAACCAATAAAATTTCATATTCTATAATTTAAAATTTAATAACCAATATTTTGGTCCCAATTACCTCCAGCAAGATCAATCTCAACCTGCGGTATGGGAAATACTTCATGTTTATTTTCTTCAAAGTTAACTATCATTTCTTTAGCCTTTCCCGTTCTAACCAAGTCGAAAAATCTAAGTCCTTCGCATGAAAGCTCTAACCTCCTCTCTTTCCAAATATCTTCAGTGAGCTGATTTCCAGTGCTAGAAAGAGGAACCATATTAACTCTGTCCCTAACTTGATTGAGATAAGCTAACGCTATGGCATCATTAGGCGATGCGCTTCTATTATGCGCTTCTGCAGCCATGAGTAAAACATCTGCATACCTAATTACCCTGTAATTTACCGGGCTTGTTAAATCGTTATCAGGAAGTCCAATTTCACCAACTCTTTTAATATATTTATTATTATAAAATCCTGTATGTCCTCCAGCTCCTATTGCATAGCTTATCTCATCTGCATTTGTTTGTGAGGCAATAAATGCATCCAAATCTAGAATTGTAGCCTCCCTTCTTGGATCATTGGGCGAAAAAACATCGTATAATTCTTGGGTAGGCAGATTATAACTATTTCCATCGCCATAAATTGGGCCCGTATATTGTCTAATACCTTGAAATCCAGGAGCAGCATTCCCCTCTAGGCATATTAAACATCCATAACTACCACCTTCAAGTCCTGAATATTGGACATCGAAAACAGTTTCACTGTTATTTTCACTTGAAACAAGAAATAGTTCAGAAAATTCTGGAGCTAGAGCATATTGCCCTTCATTAATTACTTGATCGAATGATTCTGCTGCTAGAGTGAATTTTTCATCATATAAGTATACCTTACCCAATAGTGCCAATGCAGCTCCTTTATCCACTCTTCCTTTGATTTCTGCAAACCAATCAAGTACTGTAATCGATTCATTTAGGTCTTTTTCAATTTGTTGATAAACTTCTTCAACAGTGCTTCTGGTAGTTTCTGTAACCTCATCTACTCCAAGACGCTTGTCGATAATTAAAGGTACCGCTCCAAAATATTTTACCAATTCAAAATAATAATATGCTCTAAGGAATTTTGTTTCGGCAATTATTTTGTCTTTACCAGCAAAATCTATATTATCTCTATTTTCTAAAATGTAATTTGTTCTTGCTATACCTGCATAGTTCCATCTAAACACATTACGAAGTTCAGTATTTACAGCACCATGGGTCATATTATCAATTTGATGTAAACCCTCTGTATCATTAACACTTTCGCCTCCGGCGATTGAATTATCAGAGGCGATTTCGCCAATCCATAGCGTTATAAAAGAAGCTTGTAATAAATCGTATGCCCCAATAAGAGCCATTTCATAATCTTTAGGGTTCTCAAAATAGTTTTCCGCATCTTGGGTATATGGAGGATCAAGATCTAGAAATTTTTTGCAACCTCCAATAAAAATTACAGCTAGTGATAATAGTATTATTATTTTTATTTTTAAACTATTCATAACCTAAAGTTTGATTGTTAATCCGCCCATAATTGTTTTAGCTTGCGGGTAAAATCCGTAATCTACTCCCGCTGATAAAGTTCCAGCGGTAGCACCGATATCAGGATCATAACCACTATACCTAGTAAATGTTAACCAGTTATTGGCTGAGACATAAATTCTCACTGATTCTGTTTTAAAATATTTAGCTACTTTTTTAGGAACAGTATATCCCAATTGAACGTTTCGTAATCTTACAAAAGAACCGTTTTCAACATAATAATCTGAAAAAACATTGTTTCTAGTTGCACCTGTTGTTTGGAGAGGATTCATATTGGTAGAATTTGCTCCAGTCCACCTTCCAATAACATAATTCATTTGATTAGCATAAGGCTGCTGCCTTTCAAAATTGCGAATTATTTCTTGACCAAGAGCAGCATATAAGTTAGCCGATAATCCAAACCCTTTGTAGTCAAGGCCAAAAACTAAACCAAGAATAAAGTCAGGAATTGGTGAACCAATTATTGTTTTATCAGAATCATCACTAAAATTAATTTCGCCATCACCGTTTTGATCTACAAACTTAAAGTCACCAGGCTGAGCGCCATCTTGTATGACTATTGCATTATCTATTTCTTGCTGTGTTTGAAAAATCCCATCCGTTTCATATCCATGAAAATATCCGATAGGGAATCCTTCTTCGAATCTGGTCGCGACATTGCCGCCTACCCCAAAGTATGCGCCTGGCAAAAAATCAACACCAGCAGGAACACTTGTGACCTTATTTGCCAGCGTTGTAAAATTAAAATTAACATTTGTTCGCAAATCGTTTCTCATATCTGACGCATAACCTATCTCGAACTCGAAGCCCTTGTTTGAGACATCTCCAGCATTAATTATAGGAGATGAGCCCCCAGGTCCATAGGACCCTATAATACCACTTACATCGGGTTGAAATAATAGGTTATATGTATTTTTAATAAAGTAATTAGCAGTTAAATAAAACCTATTAAATAAAGCCATATCAACACCTAAATTATATTGGCGGGTAGTTTCCCATTTTAGGTCAGGGTTAGCTGCTCTTCCGATAGCCACGCCCGTTGTTATTATATCGTCAAAAACATAAACACCTTCACCATTTAAAGAAGCTCGATCAGCAAAGTTTGCAATTTGATCATTTCCTGATATTCCGTAACTCATTCTAAGTTTCAAGAACTCAATTGGCTTTATATTAAAAAAGTCTTCTTCTGAAATTAACCAGGCCCCCGAAACTGTTGGAAAATATCCAAACCGGTTGTTCTTACCAAATTTACTTGAACCATCACGTCTTAATATTCCTGAAATTAGGTATTTATCTTTGAAGCCATATTCTAATCGCAAAAAGATGGATAGCAACCTTTCCTCAAATTCATAAGAACCTGTATTATTTAAAAATCCACCGGGGGCTATATTAGCAGAAATATCCGCATATTCTTCTTCGTTATTTGGGATGTTGTAGGCTGTGCCGTTTAAAACATCTCCTTTTCTTTTGAAAACAGATCCACCTAGTGTACCTTTAAATTTGTGCACTAGATTAAAAATATGATCGTAATTTAAAAACCCTTCATATGCTAGATCAAGATAAGTTGCTCGCTGTTCAAAAATACTTGCTCCACGCTCAATAAAAACACTATCAGCAATTTCTACTAATGAAGGATCTAAATCAGCATTAATTGCAGAATTTTGTGCTTTGCCTGGCCCGTACCAAACTAATGGGCCAAATGATTTATTATCTACCAAGGCGTAATTATAATTAAGGCGGTTAGTAAAAGTTAATTCTTTGCTAATGTCGAAAGCAATTTCCTCCTTACCAACAAATTTATTGACACGTGCTTCATTGTATGTATTTGCTATTTGCGCAATTGGATTTATTATATCGCTGACCTCTTCTAAATAGCTATAATTTCCATCTGGTGTTTTTATTGGATCAGTAGGAAATGCATTAATCGTGTTATATAATACTGACCCAATTCCATTTTCCGGTAATCCTTTTCTTCGCTCATTAGTGTATAGAAAAACGGATGTCAATCTCATCTTTTCTGATAATGACGTAGAAATATTCATTCTGCCATTATACCTCTCAAAACTAGCTTTTTTTCCTCCAACAATACCATCTTGAGAATAGTAAGAACCACCTATAGAATATGTAGTGTTTTTTGTTCCGCCTGATAGGCTTAGATTATGATTTTGAGTTGGTGCTGTTTGAAAGACTGTATCTTGCCAATTGGTTCCTTCCCCAAGTTCTACATTAGTAAATGGGACAGGATTACCACCATTAGCAAACATTTCATTTTTAATAATAGCATATTCTCGAGCATTGAGAAGACTTAATTTTTTTGCAGTTTGTTGTAAGCCATAATAACTACTATACTCTAATTGCGGCTTAGCATTTTTTTTACCTTTTTTGGTTTCCACCAATATCACCCCATTTGCCGCTCTAACACCATATATTCCAGCAGTTGCATCTTTTAAGACATTTATAGATTCAATATCAGATGGATTAAGCGCATTTAAACCTTCAGAATCGTAAACAACCCCATCAACAAGTATAAGTGGATCATTATCTCCAAATGTCGACAATCCTCTTATTCGAATACTTGAACCCCCTCCTGGTGAACCAGAATTTGTGTTGATTGAAACACCGGCAACTTGCCCTTGAAGCGCCTGATCTACTCTTGACATATTAAGACGTTCCACATTTTCTCCTCTAACTTTAGCCGTAGCTCCTGTTACTTCTCGCAGCGTAGTTTGCCCGTAACCGACGACAACAAATTCATCTAAAATTTCTGATTTTTGTTTTAGGGTAATATTGATAACGTCTCTTCCCGCGACAAGTATTTCTTGCTCTTCAAAACCTAAAAAAGAAATAACTAATTGATTTGAATCTACTTTATTTATTTGAATCGAATATTTTCCATCGATATCAGAAACAACTCCAATAGTAGTTCCTTTTATTGAAATATTAACACCTGGTATAGTTTGATTATTTTCATCATAAACTACACCCTTTACAGTGTTTTGAGATTGTGCAAATGTGAATGAAAACACTACTATTATTAGTAAATAAAATTTCTTTGACATCAGCTTTAGCTCTTTCTTATTAAGTAGTAAAATAGTCATTTTTAATTTATCTATGTGTAAATGAAACACTAAGGTAGTAAAAATATATTAATATTTGATTTTGAACTTGATAAGTTTGGTTTTATACCCATTTGAATCAGAATATTTACTTAATTTTTACTAATATATATTTAAATCTTTATTTTTTATGCCACTGAACTTAAGCTAGCCAGGATCCACCAACAGAAATTACATTATCATAGGCTAAACATTCTTTGTAATTTGATTCATTTACTCCACCAGTAGGGCAAAAACAAACTTGGGGAAATACACTTGAATAAGTTTTTATAGCTCTTACTCCACCTGCTATGTCAAAAGGAAATAACTTAAAGGTATTCCACCCCTTTCCAAGACCACTAATAATATCTGAAGGAGTCATAACTCCAGGTAAAAAAGGAATGCTTGAATCTTCAAAGGCTTCGGCAATAGCATTTGAAACTCCTGGACTGACCATAAAATCAACTCCTAATGATATACAATCCTTAACTTGATAAGAGGAAACAATGGTCCCCACGCCAATATGAAAGTCACTAGGGCGAAGTTTTAATGCCGTTTCAATAACTTGATAAGCAGAAGGTGAACGCAGTGTTAGCTCAATACAATTAATTGACTTTAACTTCAACATTTCTATGACCTTCTCGACTTCATCAATATTCGTAATACTTACGACAGGAATTACTTCGTGCTGCGCTAAAAGATTTCTTATGCCAAATTGTTTTTCCATAATTAAAAAATTGTAGCTCCTGTATCACTTGTTGATATTATATCTCTAATTTTTGAGAAAAGTTCTCTTCCAGATCCGTAGTTGTTTGTGTTTGGAATTTCTGGCTCTCTTGACTCAACTGATTTTGAATCTAAGCATGTAAGTTCTCCGTAGTGGCAATCTATACGAAGCATGTCTCCATTTCTTAACTTAGCCATGAAACCACCTTCAATAGCCTCCGGAGAAATATGAATCGCAGCAGGCACTTTACCCGAGGCCCCAGACATACGTCCATCGGTAACTAAAGCAACCTTAAATCCATTGTGCTGGAGTATGCTTAAAGTTGGAGTAAGCTTATGTAATTCAGGCATTCCCTTGGCTCTTGGGCCTTGAAATCGAATAACAGCGATAAAATCCTTATTTAATTCACCTGCTTTAAAAGCAGTTAAAAGATCATCTTGATTATTAAATACGATAGCAGGAGCTTCAATTACCCAATGTTCTTTGGCGACAGCAGAAGTTTTAATTACTCCAATTCCTAAATTACCTTTCAAAACTTTAATTCCTCCCTCTGCATCAAAAGGATTATCAGCAGACCTTATTATTTCTTGATCTAAAGACTCATTTTTGCAGGACTTAAAACTTAATCCAGAACTTCCTAAAATTGGTTCTTTTGTATATTTCTCTAATCCCTTACCAACAATTGTTGTAACATCACTATGCAGGAAATCATTATCTAACAAAGATTTGATTACATATGGCATTCCGCCTGCATCATGAAAATGATTAATGTCCGCTTTTCCATTAGGATAAACTTTAGTAATTGACGGAATGACTTTAGAAAGTTCAGAAAAATCGTCCCAAGTAACTAATATACCGGCAGCTTTCGCTATTGCGATAATATGTATTGTAAGATTCGTTGAACCACCAGTAGCTAAAAGGCCTACAATACCATTAACAATTGTTTTTTCATCAATAATTTTATAGAGAGGAATAGAATTTTCGCTATCAATATTCCTTAATAATTGTTTAACCGCCTCATCTGTAAGAGCAGCTCTTAAATCAGTATCTGGATTAACAAAAGAAGATCCAGGAAGATGAAGACCCATTATTTCCATCAACATCTGATTACTATTGGCTGTGCCATAAAATGTACAGGTGCCCGCAGAATGGTAGGCTGCTGACTCTCCTTTGAGCAGCTCAGCTTTAGATATTTTTCCGGCAGCATATTGCTGTCTAATCATAGCCTTTTCATTATTTGAAATCCCCGTCTTCATAGGTCCTCCTGGAATAAAAATAGTAGGAAGATGGCCGAATTTCATAGCTCCAATTAATAGCCCTGGCACAATCTTATCACAGATACCGAGACATATTGTTCCATCAAACATATTATGTGAAAGCCCTATAGCTGTTGAGAAGGCTATTACATCTCTACTAAATAATGAAAGGTCCATTCCGTCTTGCCCTTGGGTTATCCCATCACACATTGCAGGTACGCCACCAGCAAACTGAACCACAGCACCATTTAATGCCGCTACTTTTCTAATCTGATCTGGATACTTCTCATAGGGTTTATGAGCTGATAGCATATCATTATAGGCTGATACGATCGCAAGGTTTGGTTGACTGTCGCCAGATAGTTCGTTCTTATCATGAACAGAACAAGCAGCAAAAGCATGAGCTAAGTTTCCACATGAAAGTTGACTTCTTGAACGATGAGATACGCTCGCCTCCTGCATTTGACTTAAATAAATAGAGCGTGCCTCTTTACTTCTTTCAATAATGGTTTCTGTTACTTTTTTTATAGCTATATTCATTTGAATTTCAGTTTGATGTCCAATAAAGAATTGGGTTAACTTCTTTATCATTTATTAATACATCTATTGGCAACTTTATTTTTCTGTCATCCGATGTTTCAATTATTTCTTTTTTTTCGTCCCCTGTTATATGCAAAATAATATGATTTGCTGTTCTTAGGTAAGCCCAACTATGAGATATTCTGTCTATCGGAATTGCTGGTGCTTTTGTAGTAATAATTGAAAAAATACTATCAATAGCTAATCCTTTAGACGAAGCATTATCGTTTGGAAATAAGGATGCAAAATGGCCGTCATTACCCATCCCCAAAACAACAACATTTGGTTTAGGTTTGTTAAAAGAGAACTGCCAAGCAGCATGAACATCAGACGATATATCTTTTGGGTTTTTAAGCAAATGATAAAAAATTGGTTTTGGTCCTGATAATTTATCTAGTAAGTTATTGCAGAGCATATTAGCATTAGAAAACTCGTGATCCAATGGAACTATCCTATCGTCCACTAATCCTATACTAATATTAGACCAATCAAATGGAATTTTGACCAATTCGTTAAACATGCCTGCTGGAGTAGTTCCGCCAGAGAAAAGAATATTGGCGTTATCGAATTTAGCAACTTCGCTTTTCAAAATACCGATTAGATCTCTCGATAATTGATAATCTAAGTCTTTCTTATTATCAAACAGCAACTTCTTCATTTCCGAATGCTTTAGATTGATGCCAATAATGGCTTGGCTTTAGAACTTTATTTCCAGGACCGTCAGAACCGGCTTTATATAGCTCTAATTCTTGGCCAGTTTTATCCCAATTATCAGTAATCGAATGTATCCATTCCCATGAAGCTCTTACTTCATCTTCATGCATGAAAAGTGTTTGATTGCCTCGAACTACATCAATCAATAACCTTTCGTAAGCCTCAGGAAATTTCTTCGAAAAAGATCCACCATAATCAAGTTCAAGAGAAATTGGTTTGTATCTATACCCCCCAGGGCCAGGCAACTTAACCATTTGCACCAGCTCAATTCTTTCCTCTGGTTGAAGACGAATAATTAGCTTGTTTCTATCTATTTTATTTCTAGACGGAAACAAATTATGCGCCACACGTTTAAAATTTATAACTATTTCAGAATATCTAGCGGGCATCCTTTTCCCTGTTCTAAGATAAAAAGGAACTCCTGCCCAGCGCCAATTATCTATATAAGTTCTTAGTGCAACAAATGTTTCTGTGTTAGACTCATATGTTTCAATATCTTCTTGATATGAGTTGACAAACTTAGAATCTACTTCTCCTCTTGTGTATTGTCCTTTCACTGTTAATGAAGAAATTTCATTTGCTTTATATGATCGCAAAGATTGCAGAACTTTTAACTTTTCGTTTCTAACATTATCCGCTGTAAGTGAAGAAGGTGGTTCCATTGCAACTAAACAAAGTAGCTGTAATAAGTGATTTTGAATCATATCTTTCAAAGCACCATAGCTATCATAGAATTCTTTTCTTGACTCAACACCAATAGACTCTGCTACAGTAATTTGAACATTATCAATATTTTGTGCATTCCATGCTAATTCATATAAATGATTTGCAAAACGAAGAACCATAAGGTTTTGAACCGTTTCTTTGCCTAAATAATGATCAATTCTATATATCTGATCTTCTCTAAAATATTTACGCACTTGTTTGTTTAGCCTTTCAAATGACTTAAGATTTGATCCAAGCGGTTTTTCTAGTACTATTTTTGTAACATCATTAATTAGTTTGTTTTCGAATAAATGTTTTGATATGACATCAAAAAGTTTCGATGGAGTAGAATAATAGAAAATAGTTTGAGGATTTGAAGACGTTTCAAGCACTTTATAAAGCGATTGATAATTAGAGCTGATTGTTAAATCAAGCTGCACATAACTAATCATCTTAATAAGTTCATTGAATGCGCTTTGGTCAATCTTAATTCCATATTCAAACATTTTGTCATTCATATATGCAATAAAAGACTTTGTCGTATAGTTTGATCTTGATGCGACTATAACTTTAGACTGACTTTTAATTTGACCATCTTTAATTCTATTTATTACGGCAGGAATAATTTTACGCAACGACAAATCTCCATCTCCACCAAATATTACCAAATCAAAATTTTCTAAATCCTTTATCATATCTTATATTTTGATATTGCTTTGTTTGTCTATAGCGGCAGCATGATAATCTATTAAACCATCAATAGGACATTTAACAATTGCGTTGATCTTACACCCATACTTATCCGCTGTTTCGGTAAGAATATCTTTGTATGAAAAAGCTATAGATCCAACAAAACCTAATTGAAAAGTGCTATAATTTTTATAAGGTATAACTCTATATTTAAAAAATTTGTGAAAGCCCTCTTTAATGATATTTCTTAACTGACTATCATGGGTTTTATCCTGAAGAAACTTAGCGAAACTTGATAGAAAAACATTAGGGTCTTTTCCTTTGTAAGTTTGGTTAAGAATTTCCTCTTTTGTTAAGTTATACGTGCGATAAAATTCACTATTAATATCTTCAGATAATTTATTTTCTAAAACTAATTTTAACAATTTAATTCCTTGATATGCTCCACTTCCCTCGTCACCAAAAACATATCCATGGGAAGGAATATTTTTCTCCACCTTTCCGTCTATCCAAGTACAAGAATTTGAACCGGTTCCTAATATACAAGCAATTCCATCTTCAAAACCCAATGTAGCCCTAGCAGAAGCTTCTAAATCATGATGAATATTTATAGTTGCGTTAGTAAAAATTTTAGCTAACCCATTTTTAACTATAATATTCTTATCCTCAGCAGAACATCCAGCACCATAATAATGTACGTGTGTGATTTTGGTAATTGGTACTTTTGCTTTCTCAAATGGCGTTAGCAATTTGCTATAAATAAAGTCAGCCGATTGAAAATAGGGATTAAAACCCATGGTCACTATCTTATCCATTACGACTCCATCTTCACTCAAAATAATCCAGTCTGCCTTTGTTGAGCCACTATCTGCTATTAATTGATACATAATTAATTCTTTAATTTACAGGGAACGTTCCCACTTCTTGTATTTCTTTTAAATCTCTATTTTTGCAGTTCTTGATGTTTTTAGCCAAGTGCAACTAATCTATTAGCTTATCGCTCGTAAACCTTTACTGAAGAAATATTTTATCAGCTTCAATGAAGCTCAATATTGGCTGATAAATCTTTAATGGTTATCAGGAATTCTCCCGGCTCAACTACCCATTGAGAATTATTAGCAACAAAAGATAATTCTTGCACTTTTATATTAAATTCAACTGTTTTGGTTTCTCCCGCTTGTATTAATACTTTATCAAATGCCCTAAGACGCTTAACGCTCGGGGTAATTGAGGCAACTAGGTCAGAAATATATACTTGCACAATTTCCTTGCCCGATACTGATGAATTATTAGAGACATCAACTGAGCATTTAATTACATCATTTATGCTATATGATTGCTTATCAATTTTTAGGTTTGCATAATCAAATTTTGAGTAGCTTAATCCAAATCCAAATTCCCATTGGGGGTTAAATGCATTTTCACCAAAATCCTTATCCAATTTCTCAGTGTGTTTATGATCATATAAGACTATTGAGCCTGTATGTCTTGGGTAAGTAAAAGGCAGTTTTCCCGAGGGGTTAACATCTCCAAACAACACTTGAGCTAATGCTGTGCCGCCAAAATCTCCTGGCAAATAACACTGAACAATACCCGAAATCAAAGGTTCTATATCACTAAGTATTCTTGGACGATTGAGCACCATAACAAGCACTATAGGCTTCCCTAATTTCGAAAGTTCATTAACTAATTCTTTTTGAGCCATAGAGATACTAAGGTCCTCAATATCTCCTGGCTTTTCTGTACAAGGCACCTCCCCAATGCAAGCAACTATAATATCAGATTGCGCGGCTTTGGAAAGCGTTTCTTGTAAATTTTTTACCTCGTTTAAATTAGCACCTTGAGAATAGGTTATTTTTTCGTTTGATAGCTCTTGTATGCTTTCAAAAATAGTCTTTACCCCTTTTGTGTTGTATGCGGTATCAACCCCTTGCCAAGTATGTGTCCATGCACCATTTAAAATATTTAAAGAATTACCAGCTGGCCCACAAACTAAAATCTTTTGATTCTTACTTAATGGAAGTATTTGGTTATCATTTTTAAGTAGAGTTATTGATTCTTGAGCTGTATTTAATGCTATTTGCTTATGTTTCTGCGAACCAAAATCATTATAGATATCAAAATTAGGAATAGGATTATCCAGAATTCCGAGTTGCTGTTTTACATATAGTATTCTTCGGCACGATTCATTTAATCTACTTTCGGGAACTTCACCTTGCTTCACTAGATCAATAAGGGCACGATTGAACGAATAATCATTGGGAGTCATACTCATATCTATTCCGGCCATAACTGAAATTTTAACGGCTTCACGCATATCTTTCGCAACTCTATGTACCTTATACAGTTTTATAATATCTTCCCAATCAGTTACCGCTAATCCCTTAAACCCTAATTCATTTCTTAATAAGTTAGTTAAAATGTTGCGGTTTGCATGAACAGGAACGCCATTTATTTCTCCAGAATTAATCATAACGGTTAGTGCCCTATTGTCAATAGCTTCTTGGAAAGTAGGCAAAAAATATTCTCTTAGCTGAGTCTCTGCTATCCAGGCAGGGGTCCGGTCTTTTCCAGATAATGGCATACTATAGCCTAAAAAATGCTTCATACATGCGGCCACTTTTTGGTCATCAGGCTTCTCTCCTCCTTGATAACCATTTATAGCTGCTTTAGTCATGGTTTTAGCTAAATAAACATCTTCTCCGTAAGTTTCAAAAAATCTTGACCATAATGGTTGTCTTCCTAGATCAAGAACGGGGGAGAAATTCCATGGAATGCCCGATGCGCGGCACTCATAGGCAGTAACTGCTGCTGCTTGATTAACTAAATTTGGATTCCAAGTTGCAGCCTGACCAATTTGTTGCGGAAATAAAGTTGCCCCAACTGTATAGTTAACTCCGTGAATTGCGTCAATTCCATAAATTATCGGGATATTGTTCCCTTCTGTAGTCGCCTTTTGTTGAATTTTACTAATTATTTTTGCCCATTGCTCCCTGGTATAAGTGTGGCCACCGACATTAAGTACCGAACCAATGTAATAATGATTTATCGCAGAATCAAGTTTATTTTCATCAAGCTCGTTAGGCTCCAATAACTTATAAAGTTGACCCTTTGATATGACATCAATATTTATTTGTGTCATTTGCCCTACTTTTTCTTCTATCGACATTTTAGAAATAATCTCTTCTATTTTTTCACCATAATCAAATTGCACTGCTCCATTATATTGAATTTGATTTTGTTCGCTATCCTTGCAAGAGTTGAGAACCATTAGAGATAGAACAACTGCAATTGATATAAAAAAACTTGTATTATTCATTTTACCAAAAAATTGAATATAGTGCCACTAACATAAGAATTACAGCAAAAGATATGACATTAAAAATTGGTGAAGTTTTAAATAAGCTTTTATTTATTTTAATTCCTTTTTTGTCATCACCCCCATTATTATCAAAATGAGAAACTACTAGCATAAATAATACTGTTAAAAGAAACGTTATTCCCATTTGATGCATAAATGGCAATTCAGGGAAGAGGAACATTTTGCTCCAACCCTTTGGAGCTATTTTAAAAAATAACGCTATTGGAATAGAAACAAAAGCACCTAATACGGCCGATTTTGCACTTGTCTTTTTCCAAAATAATCCTAAAATAAAAATAGCTAATATACCTGGGCTAACAACTCCCGTCCATTCTTGTATAAATTGAAATGCTTGATCAATACCACCTAAAACTGGAGCAATAAATATTGCTATCACTAAAGCAATAATACCCGAAAGCCGACCTACCCTTACCAATTGTTTTTCAGAAGCAGCATTGTTCATCAAAGGTTTGTAAATGTCCATTGTAAATATTGTTGAAGTACTATTTAGCATGGAGGCTAATGAGGAAACTATTGCCGCAGCTAGCGCTGCCAATATCAACCCCTTAACTCCTGATGGAATAAATGTAGCAATTAACCAAGGATAAGCTTTATCGTTCATTACTGTTCCATCAGCGTTTGTAAATTGTGCTGCTATTTCTGGGCTTTCTTGATACATTACAAAAGCTATAATACCTGGAATAACAACAATTAACGGTATTATCATTTTCAAAACTGCTGCAAAAACTATCCCTTTTTGAGCTTCACCCAAACTTTTTGCAGCTAAGGTTCTTTGAATAATATATTGATTGAATCCCCAATAGTAAATGTTAGCAATCCACATACCCCCGATTAAAACTGCAATTCCAGGCAAATCAGAATACCCAGTATCATGCGGCTGTAAAATCATATTAAATTTTTCTGGAACTTCATCATATATGTATGAAAGTCCGTTAAAAAATCCGCCAGCTTCGGTCACATTATCTAAGCCGATGTAGGTTGTTATTAATCCGCCAGCCACCAATAAAACAACCTGAATTACATCAGTCCAAGCAACAGCAGAAAGTCCTCCATACAAAGAATAAGCAGCGGCAAACAAAGCCAGCCCAACAATACAATAAGTAACCATTGATCCGTCACCATTACCAATTATTGTATCTAGCGCTGTTCCTCCAAGATATAAAACAGCAGTTAAATTCACAAAAACAAACAACGCAACCCAAAATACTGCTAGCACCGACTTGACTTGGGAGTTATATCTTTTTTCTAAAAATTCGGGTATCGTATAAAGGCCCTTTTCAATAAAAATGGGTAAAAAATACTTACCCACAATAATTAACGTTAAAGCTGCCATCCATTCGTATGATGCAATTGCTAACCCCATTGCAAATCCCGATCCTGACATACCTATAAACTGTTCTGCAGATATGTTTGCCGCAATTAACGAAGCGCCAATAGCCCACCAAGGTAAAGATTTACTAGCCAAAAAATAATCTTCAGATGTTTTTTCAACACCATCTTTAGATCTTGACATATACAAACCTACACCTAAGATAAGTAAGGCGTATAAAACAAGAATGATTACATCTAATGATTCAAGACCCACAATATAGTTATTGTAAAATTTACGCTAAGTAACGTAAAAATAACGTAGTCTCAAAAAAATTGACTGTTTTTTTTACTACATATTGAATTTTAGTGTGGTGAAAACTTACTATAAAACCACACATTTTTTGTGGCAATAATTTCGTTAACTGAAAATACTTGTAGAAAAAATGTTCCCGATGAAATATGTGATAAATCAAATGACAATGCCTGCCCCGCACAGTCATCGGCCTCATTGATAGTGTATTGACGCAACGGTTAAATTTTCATTATTCAGAACGTCTGTGCCCCAGGAAACACAAAGCCGCACTGTCATTAACAATGCGGCTTGTTTCAGTAGCCCGTAGGG
>CAJQPE010000080.1 GCA_905480125.1 uncultured Flavobacteriales bacterium
TAAAGTAACAATAAAAGAGGCAACCAAGAAAATGTTAAATACATTTGGCTCTTCTAGACACATTGCAAATTTGGGACATGGATTGTATCCTGATACTGATCCAGATCATGTAAAATATTTTATTGAAACAGTTAAACAACACAAATTCTAGCTTATGTTAAAATCAACAAGTTTATTTTTCGCGCTTATCATTACGGCAGGAAGCATTGCACAAAAAAATTTAGTACCTAATGGTGGGTTTGATGGCCCTGGAAAGAAGATAAAGGCAGGGGGGCAAATCGGCTTGGCAGAAGGCTGGGAGTCTCCACATGATTTAAAAGCTGATTTGTATTCAACAGCTTCTAAGGCTGATGCTTATGGTGCTCCAGATAATGTTTACGGGCGTGAAACACCAGAACTAGGAGAAAACTATGCAGGTATAATGGTTTATAGTTATAAAAACACAAAACCAAGAACATATCTTCAGACAACTTTGTCTAGCCCTTTGGAAGAAGGAAGGGTATATTGTGTTAAATTCTGGTATAGTATGGCCGATTTAGCAAAGTTTTCTTGTAACAATATTGGACTGAATCTATCGAAAGAAAAGTTAACATCGAATGTTATCGACAAGAATATAATTAAGCCACAAATAATGCATAGTCAAAATGCACAGCTAGGTCAGCAATATGTATTTGAGGCTGTTTGCAGAACTTATATCGCTCAAGGGGGCGAAAAATTCATCACCATAGGTAATTTTGTTGATCCTACGGAAACTAAAATAGTTAAAGTTAAAAGACCAGGTGGTTTTTCTAAACCACAGACCACCATTGGTTATTATTACATTGATGATGTTTCGGTAATACCATTGGATAGTTTACGAGAGGATGAGTGTATTTGTGAAAAAGGTGCTTCAAGAAGTATGGCAGTTGTATTCAATGAGAATATAAGTACAGAACATAAGCTTGAAGATAAACATATTATAGAATTTACTCAGTTACACTTTGATTCTAAATCAGCTGAGTTACATGAAGATTCTAAAAAAGACTTAGATAAAATAGTCAAAATATTAAATGAAGAGATAACCTTCAAACTTGAAATACATGGACATACAGATGAAATTGAGAAAACGAAAGCAGAATCTGAACTATCAGAAAATCGAGCAACAGCGGCTAAGCAATATTTAATTTCGAAAGGTATTTCTGCGGATAGATTATCAGTGATTGGGCGAGCAAGTGATCAACTAGATAATAAAGAAGGGACAATTGGTGGCCAAGCGAAGAACAGAAGAGTTGAATTTAAGGTATTAGAGTAAGATGTCTAAAAGGGCATTAGTTCGAGGGGATAAAAAGATAATTAATGCCTGGGCGTTATACGATTGGGCAAATTCGGTTTATGCTTTAGTTATTTCCACGGCTATTTTCCCCATTTTCTATGGAGCTGTTACAGCTATTAAAAAAGATGGATTAATTGTTCAAGATACTGTCACTTTTTTTGGTTCTGAGTATAAAAATACTGAGTTAGTTTCTTATGTTATGGCTGCATCTTATTTGATTGTCGCTTTTTTATCGCCCATCCTTTCCGGTATAGCTGATCACTCTGGAAATAAGAAATTTTTCATGAAGATTTTCTGCTATATAGGATCTACATCATGTGCCTTATTGTTTTTTTTTGATCCAAATCATCTCGAAATAAGTATGATTCCTGTATTACTTGGTAGTGTTGGTTTTTGGGGCAGTATAGTTTTTTATAATGCTTTTCTTCCAGAAATAGCTGAACGAGAGGAGCATGATAAAATCAGTGCGAAAGGTTTTTCCTATGGCTATTTAGGCAGCGGAATTCTTTTAATAATTTGTTTGATTCTAATAATGGGAATTGGAGATGAATATACTCGTTGGGCTTTTGTATTAACAGGAGTTTGGTGGTTTGGCTTTGCACAACTAACTTTTCAAAAATTGCCAGAAGCACTAACCAAAAAAGAAACTGATTATAATATTCTAAAAAGTGGGTTTTTAGAATTGAATAAGGTTTGGAATCAGCTAAAGCAAACGGTTCGATTAAAACGATATTTATTAGGGTTTTTTGTTTACAGTATGGGTGTGCAAACCATCATGATAATGGCCGTCTTTTATGCAGAAAAAGAAATTATTTGGAATGAAGGTGATGAAACAAGCGGACTCATAATAAGTATTTTACTTATTCAATTTATTGCAATTCCTGGGTCATACGCGCACTCTAAACTATCTTCTAAAATTGGCAATATTAAAACAATCATTTGTTCAGTTGTACTTTGGATGGCTTTATGTATTGTAGCTTGGTTTATCTATACGCCCATAGAATTCTACGTTACGGCGTGCTTTGTAGGGTTTATTATGGGAGGTATTCAATCGTTATCTCGCGCAACTTATTCAAAGTTCTTACCAGACACTAAAGATCATGCTTCATTCTTTAGTTTTTATGATGTTTGTGAAAAAGTTGGCTTAGTCATAGGAACCTTTAGCTTTGGTTTAATCGAAGGGTTAACAGGAAGCATGCGTAATTCTATATTGGTAGTTGGAGCGTTTTTTGTCGTGGGATTAATTATTTTATTCACCGTTCCTAAAGAAGAAGTTAACCTTATAAAAAGATAATTTTGTTCAATGGATAAAACATACGATATAGCGATTGTTGGTGGCGGTATTGTTGGTGCTGCTGCAGCATACAAACTTCAGACTGCATATCCAGAAATGAAGTTGCTGCTTCTGGAGAAGGAAGATCATTTTGCTCCGCATCAAACGGGAAATAATTCGGGGGTTATCCATTCAGGAATGTACTATACACCGGGTTCAAAAAAAGCTATAAATTGTGTAAAAGGTCGCCATGAACTAGTCAAGTTTGCTAGAGACAATAAGGTAGCACACGATGTTTGTGGCAAAGTTGTGGTTGCTACAGAGAAGAAAGAGCTTCAGTACATGGAAAAAATTTATTCTAATGCTCAAGCTAATAAGATTGAGGGTATTGAAAAGATTGATGGTGCTCAAATAAAGGAGATTGAGCCATTTGTTGAAAGTATTGGCGGCTTATGGGTTCCTTGCACTGGCATAATTGATTTTGTTGGAACTACAAATAAATTGATTGAGATCACAAAAGGTATTAATTCAGAAAGTGATTTACTAACCGGGCATAAAGTGACTTCGTTTGAGCGAGATGGCGGGGTTAGAAAAATTATAACAACAAAAGGAAGATTCCAGGCAAAACAAATGATTTTTTGCGGTGGTCTGCAGGCAGACAGATTAGCAAAGCAAGATGCGGTAGATTTAAAAGAAAAGGTTGTCGGTTTTAGAGGTGATTACTATGATCTTACTGAGATAGGAAAAGAGAAAGTTAAGAATTTAATTTACCCAGTTCCTAACCCAGATTTTCCGTTTTTAGGCGTTCATTTTACTAGAATGACAAATGGAGAGATAGAATGTGGACCAAATGCGGTGTTTACTTTTAAGAGAGAAGGTTATGGTAAAACGGATTTCAGTTTAAAAGATACGATAGACGCCTTAAGTTATTCTGGCACATGGAAGTTGTTTCTGAATAATACAAAGTTCGCTTTAGATGAATACCGCAGGGCATTTTCAAAAAAACTTTTCTTGCAAACCTTACAAAGAATGATTCCTTCCCTTACAATGGATGATATTAAACCAGGTAGAGCAGGTGTGCGAGCTCAGCTTTTAGGTACTGGAGGAGAAACTCGAGATGACTTTAGAATAGAATATACCAAAGACAGCATTCATGTCTTAAATGCGCCATCCCCTGCCGCTACAGCATGTTTAGCAATTGGTGGAGATATTAAGAAAATGGCAGAGAAGCATTTTAATCTATAAACTGATGCTATTCGGCAACCCTATAAATATTTAGGTAAGCATCCCAATCCCAGATGAAATTGAGCATAATTTCATCGAGTCTTTTCAGAAATACTGGATTGGCACAATTCATCCCTTTAAAATAATCGTCTTGATATTGGGTAAGTCCGTATTTGAAAAACACTCCTTTAGACATTCCGTAAAGCGTATTTTTTGAAGGTTTATTCATTTTTGAGCAGAAATTTTGATACTGACCAATGATAAGTTTGGTTTGATCAAGTTCCCAGCCAAAGGCATTACCAATTGCTCTATAGACCTGGTCTTGCATGCGCATATCTTGATGTGACTCAAAATGATTTGGGATATATTGTAAGTTGCCTGCTATAACAACTAAAAGAAATTTATCGTAGCGATCAACCGGTATTCTTGGACTAACAGCAAAACAAGGATCTTCGTTTATCAGGGCAGCTACTTCAGGAAAAGCACTCTCAACCAGTTCGATAATACCGTTAACGAAAACATTCGCCAATTTATCTTCAGTAATCTTCTTTTTTAGTAGTGTCTTAAACATTCAATATTTCATCTAAACACAAATAAAACGGGAATAACAATGTTTAAAGAGGTAGGTTGGATAGGCTTTTCAACAAAGTTGTTAACGATGCAAAATATCTTATTCCAATCCATAGGCATATATGTGCCCATCTTTACTTCCAACAATTAACTCCATTTCCCCATCTTTGTTGAGGTCGCCAACTGCAAATGGGGTCGACCCATAAAGAGGAAACCCTTCATGTAAATTACCTGCCCTATTTAATAGAAATATTTCGTTAGCCGCTGCACAAGAAAATCCTAATTCAATTTCGCCATTTGTAAACCGGTAAGCATATGCCGATGAGGAAATTGCACTATCAGGTTTAAAAGAAACAAGCTCTTTTAAGTCCATGTTTAAAACACGCGCTTCATTATCCTCAATTAGCACGTATTCAAAGTTATTCTCATTGTCCATTTCTATGGCGAAAAATCGGGTATCTAGATTAACATCGGGTAACCGAAGCGTTTCTTTGGTGTCGTCAAAGAAAACTTTGGTAACCCCACCTGTGTCTTGTGTAAGTACAAATGACTCGGATAAGTATTTCGATTTTTTAGTATAAAATGGAGATAATGCAACGGTTTTTACTAAAGATAAACGATCTTCCCCTTTTCTATTTAGTGCATGAATTTGACCTTCGGCATCTATAGAAATGATATAGTCTTTACCGCTAATCGAAAGGTGTTTAAATGAATAAATAATAGGAACCCCTTTACTCTCGTAGCCCCATCCTTGAACTTGCGAACCACTTGCTTCAAAATTAAGCACGTTTCCATCTAGTGTTGGCAGTAAAATCCGGTAATTTCTATTGCTGTCATAGTCCATTACTGAAAGTGGCGCAGTAGCTTCGGAATTTAATTCTACCGGATAACCGGTTACATTTTTGCCGTTTCTATCTATGAGGTGGACCTTCGTTTTAGTGTTAAAAAGAAGTTGTAATTTATCGTTTTTGAAAATATCAATTTGAGCTGCTTCCCCCATTATTTCTCCTTCAATTTTTCTTTGCCACAGTATTTCACCAGATTCGCTAATAAGATAGATTGTGTTAGAATCATCTTGCACAAAAATCTCTTTTTCGTAACTGTAATGATTCGTTACAAGCTGTGGTTTTCTGCTAATTGACGTATCTAACTTAACATCCCATAATGAGCTTGTCTCTTTTTTCTCGATTGGGTTATGGTTTATGTAAATGTTATTGTAAAATAGGTTGTTTTTACTCTTGCTAATCTGGATGGCAACTGCTTCAAATTTGTTTAGCAACTCTTTATGTGTATCAATATCATTCGCAGTTTCGTTTGATACAAAAGCTTTGTATATTTCTTTAGATCTTGCAATATTGGAGTAGACTATGATATTAGAATTATTATTGAGATTATCCATAAAGGCACTAAAATGAGCATCTCTAGCTAAGGTTTTGCCCCTTTCGTAGTAATTGATAAAATCTCGAAGACTGTTAACGCTATTTCCGAATATCAAATAGTTGTTTATCGAGGTGTAATAGTTTTCAGTAACGATTGAAAACGGCTCTCCAAAAAGTATTTTCATCATTCCTGGAAGATTAATTTGCTGTATTCTATAACCTTTAAACCTAATGGAGTCAACTACAATATTTTTTATATTATCAATCGTTGTGTCGATTTTGGAAATAGCACTTAAGGCATCTTCAATATTTTTCATTTTAAAAACTGCGAAAGCTCCATTCTTGTATTTTTCTGCAACTGATTCGCTTATTACAAGAGCCATTTCATTATTAATATGGTTTAAGAAATCGGTGGTGAAATTAATATTGTATTTCGTTTCAGTTAATTTAATAGCCGCCCCAAACTCGAATAATTTGTTATTTTTTTCGAGGTAGGTCTCGTAGTTTTTTCTAAATAAATCGAAATCACTGTAACCTAAATGGATAAACGTGGAAATATTTTGAGGCAACATTTGTAATATTGTAGGTGTCGCCGATTCTTGATTCTGCCAGGCATTCAAATAATTATTTACAGAGTCATTAGCATATGTGTAACCGTTAAGCTTGATTGCGTTGGGTACTAAATTTAAATCTACCTCTGCCCAGTTTGCCATATTAGAAAGGTTATCTAATTCTGATTGAAAGGCAGGAGAAATAACGGTAGAAAGTATGTTTGGAAAAACTTTGTAATTGATATAAAGATTAGCATCAATTTTATTTCCGGCAGTAAGTAAAACCTTACTAAAATCGTTGATATTTGTTAGAGAATATTGAGACTGTTTTTGACGAATAGCGTCTTCGACTAATATTACTGAATAGCTGCAAGACAAAATCCCTTCGTGCACAGCGTAATGAAAAGTGTGAATTGAATTTGATTTTTTTATCGAGGTAATCGAAATCCCGTCATATAGTTTAGTTGTTTTAGTTGATCTCAGAGAAGCTTTTGCAATATAATCGTTGACATCTTGTTCATTAACATTAGTTGGCAAGCCCATTGTAAAAAGATAGTTAAAGTTGTTTGCGCCCGACATATGAGCAGAGACAAAAACATGCTGGTTCTTTAAAAACGAATTAAATTGTTTGTCTTTTAATCGAAGTGAGTCTAAAAACTCTAAAGAACTATTTAGACTATTAACATAATTAGTTCCCAGTAGTTCTTGCCAAATTAGATTTGTTTTACTCAACTTTTGCCACGAAGCAACAATTTGTTTTGATTCAACTATTAATGCCGCAGAAGTAGGAATGGCTTTAATTGAATTACTAATAGGCTGCTTTATTGTTTTAAAGTGAAAATACGAATAGGTCATAGCCCCTATAAAAGAGAGCAAAACAACGATGAACGATAGCTTACGTAGCATTGAAAACCTAATTTAAATGCAAAAGTAAAAGGAAAAAGAAACGGGAGAAAATTATCTTCAGTTATAAATTAATAGTCAATTGTTCAGGAAGTAATCTGAAGCTCTTTCTATGGTAATTTGTTACACCATATTCTTGAATAGCACTTCGATGTTCTTTGGTTGGATAACCTTTGTTTTGTTTCCAATTATACATTGGAAATTCGTAATGAAGTTTAACCATTAAGTCGTCTCGATACGTTTTTGCTAAAACCGATGCCGCAGCTATAGAAAGGTATTTCTCATCACCTTTTATGATACAGTGATGCGGAATCCCTTTATAAGAGTTAAATCGATTGCCATCGATTAATAATGCTTCTGGTTTTATATTAAGCTTATCGATAGAGCAATGCATAGCATAAAACGAAGCATTAAGGATGTTAATTTGGTCAATCTTATGATTGTTTATAATTGAGACGCTATAGTCGATCGCCTCTTTTTCTATTATTGGGCGTAATAAATCTCGTTGTTTTTCGGTAAGTTGTTTAGAATCCTTTAATAACTTATGCTTGAAATCTGGAGGTAAAATCACTGCTGCTGCGGTAACGGGACCAGCTAAAGGTCCACGTCCTGCCTCATCGCAGCCGGATTCAATAATTCCTTTCGTATGATAGGATAACAGCATTAATAGCTCCAATGATCTAGTTTAACGTCTAATAATTTTGCCAATTCTTCATTCGGCTTTTTATAATATTGGTTGAGCATGTCGTAAACAGCTTCTGCAAATTCTGTTTTCTCTAATTTTCTCACATTTTTATCAACTAAATAGGTCTTCGCATCAATTAGCGAATTATAAAAGCCACTTTGCTTTACTTTTTTCCATGGCTCAATCTTTTCTAGTTTTTTGTCAATCTTGCCTGGCATTTTTAGTAATTTGGAGAGGGTTCTGGATTTAATTCCTTTTCTTTCGTTAACTACAGAAAAATCTAAACTTTTCGGACAATCAAGTCCAACAAAATGAAACAAATTTTCGCTGGTTTTTAATGGGTTTTTTATTGCTTCTTCGAAAATGATAACCTTAATTTGGTTTTTCGGGAAAATATTAAACCACCTATTCAAATGCTGAGCATAAAGCCCAGAGTTAAGCAGGTAGTGATGTTTTTCTAATGCTTCGTTCAATTTGAGTTGTTTAGAAATAATCCCATTAAAATGTTGATCATACTCAAAATGAGACAGCACTCGATGCACGGGGTTTCGAAGAATAACAAGTAGCTTAACATCTGGAAAAGCCTTGTGAATTTTATAAGGTGCTTCGAGGTCGTTTAAATACTGCGGGCTATATTCACCTCTAATTTTTTGTTTATCAGTGAAATTCCAAAAACGAAGGTAATAGTCAAGTTCGTTATCGAAAGAACTGTTGATGCCACCTTCAATATTGTTGCGGTTAAAATAGGTTAACTCTTTTCGTGGTGGAATTTCGATTGCAGGATGTTGCATAAGGATATTATTTAACCATGAGCTACCACTTTTCGCTGCCCCAATTCCAATAAAATTTATTTGCTTATCTGTGTTCAATTTGCGAATGGTAATAATACAAATCCAAAATACTTTTTGACAGCCATTAAGCCAAGAATATTCCAAACAATTAAACTAACAAATGTGGCAATAGCGGCTCCTTCAATTCCGTATAGATTAATTAGAAGAGCATTAAGCCCAATGTTCAGCAGCGCAGTTGCGCCAACAATATTTCTAACTATTTTTTCTTTACCAGCCATATTAAGTAAGGTTAGAACGGAGCCACAAATAGAGCTAAAAAATTGTCCAGCGCATAAAATAAGAAGTACTGATTGACCTGCTAAATAATCTTCACCAAAGAAAGCGAGGATGATTGGCGAAAAGATTGCAATTATCACAATGATTGGTAAGGTTAGAAATAAATTTAGTTTAGCAATTTTCATAGCAAGTGCTTTTAATTCTATGTTTTGATTACTCGCATGTAATTCAGAGAACTTCGGAGAAGCTATTGCATTAACAGCGTATAGTGCAATCGTGATAACTGTACTGATTTTGAATGCTATACTATAAATAGCGACTTGGGTCTCATCTAAGTAGTAACCCAACAATAAAATATCTGTCCAGCTCATAACCAAAAACATAGAGCCTGATAATAGCATGGGAATACTTAATTTAAAAATGGAATGATAAGTTATGAAGTTCCATGAAGGGGCATTCACTTTGAATTCGGATCTAAAAGAAACTAATATCAACAATAAAGAGATTGAACTTCCTAATGCAAGCAGAGATAATTCAGTAATATTACCAATTATTTTATGAAGAATTAGCAAGAGTCCGGCCGCAATTAAAGTAATTGACCCATTTATTAAGAGCGAATAACTCCCCATTTTTTTAAGACCCCTATATTTTTCGGCTTGAATATGCAAGAGAGAGTTTGGTAAAACGATTAAAGCAACAACTTTAATCCCATCCTCCAATAATCGATTGCCGAATAATTGGGCTAACCATCCTGACGAAAAGTATAATATTGAACAGACTAATGCGGAACTTATAGTCACGATAGTAAAACTTTTTCTAAAATATAGCAGTGCACTACCTGGTGCATCTTCTTTGAGAAATGCCGATATAGATTTCACCAACGCATTGTCTAATCCCAGTTTAGAGATAACGACTGCTATGCTAAGTAAAGTAAAACAAATGGCATAAATTCCATAAGATTCAGTACCTAAAAGGTGGGTAATAAGATAATTAAAAAAATATCCTGCGACCATACCTAAAATCTTAAAGAAAAGAACAAAACCGGTTCCCTTAATTAACTCTGTAAAGTTTTGGTCTCTTAGTATTTTATCTAAAATGGTAGACATTGATGCCGCAAATGTAAAAGATATAGGTTTGGATGTAAAAACTCATTTTTGCATAATATCGTATATTATTTAGTGTCTAACATAATAATCGTTCAAAATAGCGTTAGGGATTAATTATTTACTTTTGCTCAAATTTTTCAACTGAAAAAAGATGACCGAAAACAACGAAGATATCTTTGATTCAACAACATTATTAGTTTTCCTTTTAAAGTGGAAAAAGCCACTAGTTGTTTTGTTTATAATTTCTGCATTAGTATCAATCACTATTTCATTAATCATAGAAGAAAAGTACAAATCGGTTGTGGTTATGTTTCCTGCAGCCACCAATTCGCTTTCTAAAGCATTAATTGCAGAGAGCAACGGTGGCAAATACGATGTCATGTCATTTGGTGAAGAAGAGCAAGCAGAACAAATGCTGCAGGTCTTAAATTCTGATCATATTAGAAATAGAATCTGTAAAAAGTATGATCTTCTTAATCACTATGGCATCGATCCAAATGATCCATACAAGAACACTCAGCTCTCTGAGGAATATTCAAGCAGTATTGGGTTTAGAAGAACCAAATTTCAGTCGGTTGAGATAACTGTAATGGATATTAGTCCTGATACTGCAGCTTTAATAGCAAACGACATTTCTAACCTTTTAGATACTGTAATGAACCGTATGCAAAAGCAAAGGGCAGTAAAAGCCCTAAAGATTGTAGAAATGGAGTACAATGAATTACGAGATTTTATGAATAAAATGAATGATTCTCTAACCGTTTTAAGAAAATTAGGAGTTAACGATTACGAAAGTCAAGTTGAAATGTATACTCAAGAATCGGCAAAGGCTATAGCTAATGGGAATAATCTGGGCGTTGAAGCAATCGACAAAAAGATGGAGGTATTATCAGAACATGGGAGTGCTTATATGCAATTGTCTCAAACTATTGAGTTTCAGACAGAGCGTTTAGCAAATTTAAGATTGAAATATAAAGAAGCTAGTGTAGATGCTACTGCGGAAATACCATATAAATTTGTTGTGAATAGTGCATTTAGAGCCGAGAAAAAATCGTATCCTGTGCGCTGGTTAATAGTGGTAGTGGCGACATTCTCTTCATTTATATTTGGAATTTTGATGATTATAGTGGTAGAAAATTATCGACAATTAAAGGCACAAGGTAAATTATAAATAGTGCTTCAATCGACCAAGGTAAAATGGTTTTATTGGTTTGCAGGCTCATTTGTGCTAGCTAATTCGCTAGCATTATTTTTTGAGTTTTATTGGTTAAGTACGCTGCCAATTATTCTATTACTGGCAGCTCTAGCAATTTTTAAGCTGGACATTCTGTTGCTCTTACTAGCTTTTTTGGCACCACTATCAATTAATTTAGAAGAGTATCTAGGAGATATAGGTTTAGGTCTTTTTGTTCCTACAGAACCACTTCTTTTTGGAGTATTGGCTATTACTGGGTTACGTTTTTTTATCGACGGTAAATATGACAAAAAAGTCCTTAAGCACCCTATCTCTATTGCGATAGCAGTGAATACACTTTGGTTATTTTTAACAAGTATCACGAGTGAAAATCCATTAGTATCGTTCAAATTTATGCTATCAAGACTATGGTTTATAGTGGCGTTTTACTTTTTAGGGATTCATCTATTCAGGAACAAGCAAAATATTAATAAGTTTCTATGGTTGTATACGATAGGTGTAATTTGTGTTGTTTTATACACAGTGGTTCAGCACGGGAAATTTGCATTCGGACAAGAGGCAGCTCATTATGTAATGCAGCCTTTTTTTAAAGACCATACTTCGTATGGGGCAGTGCAGGCAATGATGTACCCTTTTCTGATTGGTGCCTTGCTGAGTAAAAAAATCCATTTTAATATGAAGATGATAATAGTATTTGTCTTTGCTATTTTAACCGTTGGCTTAGTACTTTCATATACTAGGGCTGCTTGGGTTAGTCTTGCTGCAGCTGGGGTTGTTGGACTGTTTTTTTGGTGGAAAATTAAATTTAAAACTCTAGCAATTATTGGAGTATTGGGGCTTACGTGTCTTTTGCTCTTTCAAAATGAGATATTGCATTCAATGAAGAAAAATAAAACCGAGTCTTCAGAAGATTTTGGTGAACATGTTCAATCGATATCTAATGTTGCATCTGACGCTTCAAATCTAGAACGACTAAATAGATGGGCTTGTGCATTTAGAATGTTTGCAGAACGACCCATTCTTGGCTGGGGCCCTGGAACGTATGCTTTTTTCTATGCTCCTTTTCAGCATTCTAGTGAACTCACAATAATTAGCACCAACGGTGGAGATAAAGGAAATGCCCATAGCGAGTATTTTGGACCATTGGCAGAAGCAGGTTTGCTTGGTTCTCTTACATTTTTATTAATTATAGGTGTTGTTATTTATCGTTCAGGTAAACTATACATAAGGTTAGAAAATAGTGAGATAAAGGGACTTGTAATGGTTTTGCTATTAGGATTAATTACGTACTTCGTTCACGGCACACTAAATAATTACTTAGATACAGATAAAATTGCAACTCCATTTTGGGGAATGATAGCTGCTTTGGTCGCTATTGAAATTTACCATGAAAAGCCAGCGGGAAATTCAGAAAAACTTACAACTAAGTAGAGCTATATCATCAATGTAAGGTTGATCTTCTTTAAATAGGGCTAACTCGCTGACCAATTCTTTGTTTAATTTTTTCATCCCGAGTGCATTCGAATTCTTGAGATAACTAATAAGTCTATCTGTCCCGTATTCCTGGTTTGCATCGTTTTCGAGTTCCACAACTCCATCTGTGTAGCACATTAATGTCGACATTTCAGCGATTTTCACAATACCGACTTCAAGTCTTGGAATTTCATCAAACATTCCAAGTCCGGTGCACCCTTTGTCTAAAAACTGAGTTTCACTTCCTGATTTTAATATAGGTGGATTATGAGCTGCGTTTACATAAACTAATTCACGTGATACGGTGTTGTATTTCGCAATGAAAAGCGTAATGAACTTTTCTCCTTTGGCTGTTTGAAATACTTTTTCGTTAAGTTGAAGAACTAATTCTTCAAGTGTTGGGTTTAGACTAACCAAAGCACGCAAATTTGCCTGAAAGTTAGACATTAGAAGAGCCGCAGAAACCCCTTTCCCAGACACGTCAGCTAGGCAGAAGAGAAATACGTTCTCTGTTATCTCAATATAATCATAATAGTCCCCTCCAACTTTATGATGTGGTTTGTAGTATGCTGCGAGTTGAATTTTGTGATTGTTAGGTAGTTCTTCAGGGAACAGCATTTTTTGCATTTCAGAAGCTAGCTCAAGTTCTTTTTTCATCCCCTCTTGCTTGACATCTTGCTTTGCGAGGCGCTTATTTTCAATCGCTACAGAAATAATACTAGTGAGTGTTTGAATAAATGACAAGTGTTTTATTACGGGACTCATTTTAATTGCCTCCTCATTTAAATCGCCTAATACAAGATAGGCTAGAGGTACATTTTTGTGATACACAGGAATTACAACATCAAAGAAATTAAGATGATCTTTCGAAGAAGATTCAATTGTGGTAATGTCCTTAAAATGTTCAAGATCGGTAGCTATTTCGAATTTCTTTTCGGCACCCTTAACTCCGAATTTTAAAACACACCTCCAATGTTTACCTTGCCTGCTAAAAAGAACAGCACGCCCTATTGAAAGCTGATTTTTAAGGATAAATTCGAAATGGCTGAATAGCTCTTTTGAAGATGTATTCTCGTTAATCTCTTTTGTAATTTCTAGTAAAGAAAAAAGCTTAAACTTTAGTAGTTTAAGCTTTTTGTATGTCTTCTGATCGCCGGGCATACTTATTTGACCCGCTCGTTATACTCACCTTTACGTGTGTCAACTTTTATTTTGTCGCCCATGTTTATGAAGAGAGGAACTCTTACCTCTGCGCCGCAATCTAGTGTAGCTGGTTTCATGGTGTTAGTGGCGGTATCACCTTTAATACCAGGCTCTGTATAAGTAACTTCTGCCTGAATAAATTGAGGCAATTCACATTTCAAAACTCTTTCTTCTTCAGCATGGAACAGAATTTCGCAGTTAATTCCATCAACCAAAAATTCAGGATTGTCAATTAATTTTTTCTCAATGAAAATTTGATCATACGTTTCGTTATTCATGAAATGTACACCCATATCATCTTTATATAAGTACTGATAAGGACGTCTTTCTATTCTTACAGTATCTATTTTAACACCTGCAGTAAAAGTGTTCTCTAGCAACCTGCCAGTAGTAAAACTTTTGATTTTAGTACGAACAAACGCAGGACCTTTTCCAGGTTTTACGTGCTGGAATTCTACTATAGTCCAAAGGTCGTTATTGAAATTAATACAAAGTCCATTTTTAAAATCTGCCGTAGATGCCATTTACTTTTTTTTAGTACGCTTCAAATGTAGTTATTTTTTAAAGTCTTCGATATTTAAGCGCTCGTTACAAAACTCGAATTCATGAGCTTGGTCATTAGAGCAGACAACAATTAATCGATGTGCTGAATAATCAGTAATTAGTTTTTGATACCACTCAAAACCACTTTGATCTAAATTGTTGGTTGGCTCATCAAGCAAGAGAATTGATGTATCCATAAGAGTTGCTAGTCCTAGTTTTACTCGTTGTTTCATGCCAGAGGAATAGTATTTCAGTTGTTTATTTTTTGTAGTATCTAATTGAAGTAGTTCAGGAATATCTATTAGAGAAATATCATTTTTGAATTGCTTGAATTTGCTTTGCAGTTCAATAGATTCGACTAAAGTATAGTCTTCGAATAATTCTATATATGGAGCACAAATACTAAGGTGTTTATAGATGTTTTCTACGTCAACGTGTTGCTCATCCATAATATAGGCAATTTTACCTTCAGAAGTGGCGTAGCGACCAGCAAGAGTTTGTAAAAAGGTCGATTTACCGGAACCATTTCTTCCAAGAACAACATAGTTTTTATCGGAAGAAAGTTCTAAATTTATTTTTCGGAATACCCACTCTTTGTTAAATCGTTTGCCGACATTATCGAGTTGGATTTTTATCATAACGAGTTTATGCTCCTCGCATTACGCCTTTATCGGACCCTTCAATAAAATCGATAATCTGCTTTTTGGTGTCAGAATCTGAGAAATCGCTCTTCGCTTGTTTAACACCTTTAGAGGTATTTTGATTCTTAACAAAGATGGTTCTATAAATATCTTCAATTTCTTTTACTGTATTGTCGTCATAACCCCTTCTTCTTAATCCAATTGAGTTGATACCGACATACGAGAGCGGCTCACGAGCAACCTTAACAAAAGGTGGAATGTTTTTACGGACCAATGAAGCTCCACAAACAAATGCGTGAGCCCCGATTTTAACGAATTGCTGAACAGCTACAAGACCTTCCATTATAACGTGATCTTCAACTTCAATATGCCCCGCAAGAGTAACATTGTTGGCTAGTATACAATGATTACCTACGATACAATCGTGTGCGACATGAACATAAGCCATAACTAGGCAGTTATTTCCCACTGCGGTCATCATTTTATCAGTTGTGCCTTTATTGATCGTTACACACTCGCGAATTACGGTATTATTTCCTATTTCGGTTATGGTTTTTTCACCATTGTATTTTAAATCTTGAGGAATAGCCGAGATAACTGCTCCAGGAAAAATTTTACAATTTTTTCCAATTCGAGCACCATCCATGATGGTTACGTTTGGCCCGATCCAAGTTCCTTCACCAATTTCTACATCGCCATAGATGCTCGAGAATGGTTCTATAATAACGTTCTTGCCTATTTTGGCATCAGGATGTATGTGCGGTTGCGGCTGGCTCATTTTTTTTTTCTTCCTTAACTATTTGTGCCATTAATTCTCCTTCGGCAACTAATTTGTTGCGAACATAAGCACTTCCTTTCATTTGACAAATTCCTCTTCGCACAGGAGCCATCATTTCTAACTTGAAAATCAGTGTATCTCCGGGGAGAACCATTTTCTTAAATTTCACATTGTCTATTTTTAAGAAGTAGGTTGAGTATAATTCTGGATTTTCGACAGTGCTCAATGTTAGGATACCACCAGTCTGCGCCATTGCTTCTACGATTAAAACGCCTGGCATTACTGGGTTTCCAGGAAAATGACCTCTAAAGAAGTCTTCGTTCATTGTTACGTTTTTAACGCCAACAATATGCTCTTTTCCTAATTCAATTATTCTATCTACAAGGAGAAATGGGGGTCTATGCGGTAATAATTTTGTGATTTCATTTATGTTGTAAACAGATTCGGCATCTAGATCGAATGTTGGTAATGCACGTTTATCTTTCTTAAAATAATTTTTAATCACTTTAGCAAAGGCAATATTGGCAGCATGACCAGGTCTTCCCGCAAGAACATGACCTTTAATCGGCTGTCCAACTAATGCTAAATCACCAACAATATCTAGCAACTTATGACGAGCCGGCTCGTTTCTGAAACGTAGCTCTAAATTATTCAGATAACCTAGTCCTTCAACCTTAATTTCAGGTTTATTGAATAGTGTTTGAAGCTCTTGTAATCTTTTTGGGCTCACTTCCTCATCAACCATTACAATGGCATTGTCTACGTCTCCACCTTTAATTAATCCGGCTTTAAAAAGAGCTTCCACTTCTCGCAAGAAAACGAAAGTTCTGCATGAAGCAATTTCATCTTTAAATTCTCCCATGTGGTACATTGATGCGTGCTGCGTGCCTAATAAGGGAGATTTATAATCAACCATTACAGTGAGCCTAAATTCATCTTGTGGCACTATCAGCATTTCCACATGCTTTTCTGTGTCTTCAAAAGTTAGGTTATCTTTTATAACTAGATAATTTTTTTCGGCTTCTTGTTCTTCTATTCCAACAGCATCAATAGCATTAACATATTGTCTAGAGCTACCATCTAAAATTGGTATTTCTGGGCCGTCAATCTCAATTAATGCATTATCTATTCCCATGCCAACTAAGGCGGCAAGGACATGTTCCGTTGTATTGATTTCGGCTTCATTTTGAACTAATGTTGTTCCTCGCTGAGTTGTGGTAACATAATCTACATTAGCTTCAATCGTTGGTTGCTCCGGTAAGTCAACTCTTTTAAAGACAAACCAATGATTTTCTGGCGCTGGTTTTATGGTCATGTTAACCGAGCAGCCTGTGTGCAATCCTATTCCTGAAATGGAGATGTTTTGCTTTAATGTTTTTTGCTTATCACTCATTAGAATTTCTCTTTAAGTGTTTTTAATTCGTTTTCTAAACGGTTAATTGTTTGTTTTAATTTAGGAAGGCTCCTAAATAAAACATAAGACCTTTTGTATTCTCCAATCCTAAATGCTGGAGATCCCTGCATTACTTCTCCTTCAATCTCAATATTTTGCCCAATACCTGATTGCGCTGCTATTTTAACGCCATCAGCAATCGTTAGATGGCCAATAATTCCTACTTGCCCTCCTATCATGCAGTTTTTTCCAATTCTTGTAGAACCAGCAATGCCAGTTTGCGCAGCAATAACAGTATTTTCTCCAATTTCTACATTGTGCGCTACCTGAATTAGATTGTCTAATTTCACGCCTTTTCTTATAATCGTTGAGCCAAGAGTAGCCCTATCTATAGTTGTATTTGCACCAATTTCAACGTTGTCTTCGAGAACGACATTGCCTAGATGAACAATTTTTTGGTAGTTATTTTTAGAATTTGGTGCAAAACCGAACCCGTCACTTCCTATAACGGCATTAGGTTGAAGCACACAGTTATTTCCTATTATACTTCCATGAAGCACTTGGCAACCGCCATGAAGTATGCAGTTATCTCCAATTTTCGAATTAGCACCTATAACCACACCTGCTGAGATACTGCAATTGATTCCGATTATTGCTGATTTGTCAATAAATGCACTGTCAGATACTTCAGGTTCTTTTTTTGTATGTTGATGATAGGTTTCCACCAATTTGGTAAAAGCCAAACGTGCATCAGGCACTCGAACTAAGGTACAAGATGATTTTATTGCTTTCTCGAGTTGAAAGCTTTTATTGACAATAATAATTGAAGCATCGTTATCGTAAATGTACTTGGCGTAGGCTAAATTAGACAAGAAACAAATAGACCCCTTTTTACCTTCTTCAATTTTAGCTAATTGACTTACGGTAGCTTTAGAGTTGCCTTCAATTTCCCCACCTAATAATTCTGCTATTTGCTCTGCTGAAAACTCCATTTCGGTGCTAATGCAGCAAATTTAGTAATATAAGGAGTAAGCGCATCTGGGGTTATTCAAACTTATTAACACTTGTGTTTTGTTTGCTGAGGTAACATAAATAATGTTTCTCCACAGGTCCCTTTAACCCGGCAGAATTTAATAGATCGGCAGTCTCCGAAATTTCTCTTACAGAACCATCTTTTTGCAAAATATTAATTTCGTCTTGTCTAAAGTTGTAGGTAGAGTTTTCGATAGAATCCGTAAACACAAAATAATTGATTTGCTCTTTATTTAAGCCACTATTTTGCAAAAGAAAGTTCTTTTTTGCTGCTACTTCAGCACTTGTAAAAGGATTATTACGAATGTCTACTTTTAGTAAGTTGCGGTCTAGCATCATCTTGCATAGCCTACTAAGAACAGGATCTGGGCAATCCCTCCAAATTTTAATTGCTGACATAACATCAATATCGTCAAGCAGTGAGAAAGAATCGAGTATATCGATATTTTCAAAATCTATTTCGGAGTAGGAGTGCAAGATGAACCGGTCGAAATTTTTATTAATAGAAACATCTAATCCTTCTGCAGCAAGTTTTTTTGCACGTTTAAGAATGTTCATCAAAGTAAATTCAGCAGAAAGTACTGTTTTGTGCAAATATACCTGCCAGTACATAGACATTCTGGCCACTAAATAATTTTCAACAGAATATATTCCTTTAGCTTCAACAACGAGTTTGTCATTTTTTATATTGAGTGTTTTTATTATTCTCTCTGAGCCAATCTCTCCATCCTCAACTCCGCTAAAGTAACTGTCGCGCTTTATGTAATCTAGGCGATCCATATCTAGTTGACTGGAAACTAGTTGGTGGAGGAATTTCTTCTTATATTCGTTTTTGAAAATAGCAATTGCTAGATCTAGCTTGCCACTGTATTGTTCATTAAGACGGTGCATGAAAAGTAAAGATATTTGCTCATGAGGAACTCCATCGACAATACTATGCTCAAGGGCATGAGAAAATGGACCATGACCGATGTCATGAAGTAAAATTGCAATGAGAGCACCTTCTTCTTCTGTTGCGGAAATGTCGTTGCCTTTATCACGAATAGTTTTAATTGCTTGATGCATTAAGTGCATCGCGCCAAGAGCATGTTGAAATCTATCATGGTTTGCCCCAGAATAAACGAGATTTGTTAATCCCAGTTGTTTTATCCTTCTTAATCGCTGAAAATAAGGATGTTCGATAAGATCGAAAATTATTCCGGAGTGTATCGAAATAAAACCATAGATAGGGTCGTTAAAGAGCCTTGAGGAATTAGAAGCTTGATTATTCACTTTTATTTAATCTATTTATCATTCCATAAAGAAGCAAAGGCGTTGCTAGGAAATTTATATTGTCAATTCAAAAATACCTGAATTTCGCATTGTTTCAAAAGAATGACCGTATATTCGAACAACTTAATACAACTCGACCAAATTATGGAAAATATCAAGATTTTATGGGCAGATGATGAAATTGATTTGTTAAAGCCGCATGTAATGTTTCTTGAGCAAAAAGGATTTACCGTTGAAACCGTTAACAATGGGGATGATGCAATCGATATCGTAAACGACAAAAATTTTGATATAGTTTTTCTTGATGAAAATATGCCGGGCATTTCAGGCTTGGAAGCATTGACGCAGATTAAGGCAAAACATCCTTCGCTACCAATTATCATGATCACTAAAAGTGAAGAGGAATCGATAATGGAAGAAGCAATTGGCTCCAAAATATCTGACTATTTGATCAAACCAGTAAATCCAAATCAGATATTGCTTTCCGTTAAGCGAAATTTAGACTCTAAGCGTTTGCGATCTGAGAAATCTACTTCTAATTATCAACAAGAGTTTCGAGAGATTGCAATGACGTTATCAGGAAATCTGTCTATCGAAGAATGGGGAGAGATTTATAAAAAGCTGGTTTATTGGGAATTAGAACTCGAAAACGGGGCAGACGAAAGCATGACGGAGATTCTAACGATGCAAAAGCAAGAAGCTAACGCTCAGTTTTTTAAATTCATTCAGCGAAATTATATAGATTGGCTGAACTCTTCGGATGAATCGCCGATTATGTCACACACGCTCTTTAAAGAAAAAATTGCGCCACAAATTGAAGGAAAGCAACCTGTTTTTTTATTACTAATAGACAACCTTCGTTATGATCAGTGGAGGATGATACGTCCTTTAATGACTGAGTTTTTCAACGTAGTTAGCGAGGAACTTTTCTATAGTATTCTGCCTACAGCAACCCAATATTCAAGAAATGCTTTGTTTGCTGGTTTAATGCCTTCAGAAATTGAAAGTAGATTTCCCAAATTATGGAAAAATGAAAATGAAGAAGGCGGCAAAAACATGCATGAAGATGAGTTTCTTAAGGAGCAGTTAAAACATTTGGGTAAGAATGTTAAATCATCTTATAATAAAATAACGAATCATGCCGCAGGAAAGAGGTTAGTTGATAATTTTAATAATCTTCAGCATAATGATTTCAACGTTATTGTGTACAATTTTGTTGATATGCTCTCACACGCAAGAACTGATATGGAAGTAATTAGAGAATTAGCAGATGATGAAGCAGCTTATCGCTCTCTTACTGTTTCATGGTTTGAGCATTCTCCTTTATTCGACATAATTAAAAAAATTCATGCCTGCAATGGAAAAATTTTAATTGCTACTGACCACGGAACGGTTCGAGTTAAAGAACCTGCAAAAGTTATTGGAGACAAAAACACGAACACCAACCTTCGATACAAAGTTGGGAAGAACTTGCAATACAGCCCTAAAGATGTATTTGAAGTTAGGAACCCGGATGATATTTTTCTTCCAAAGACTAATGTCAGTTCTACATATTTATTTGCACGTGAAGACAAGTTTTTTGCATATCCAAACAACTTTAATTACTATGTGAAATTCTACCGTGACACCTTTCAGCATGGGGGAATATCAATGGAGGAGATGTTGATTCCATTTGTTGAACTGAGTCCAAAATAGAACGTTTTTTTGCTTAATAAACTTCCTTTTCTTTGTGTTTAAAAAGTTGATTGAACGATGTTAGAATTAGAGTTACATTCTTTAGAAGATTTAGGTGTCTTGGCTCAAAAAATAGTTAATTCCACTGACCTAAAAGTTTTTGCGTTTTTTGGGGAAATGGGCGCGGGAAAAACTACACTAATAAAAAAAATAGTTGAGGTATTAGGCTCTAATGATGAGGTTAGTAGTCCTACCTATTCATTAGTAAATGAATATTTTTCGGAAACAGCTGGTATCATTTATCATTTTGATTTTTACAGAATACAAAGCGAGGATGAAGTATTCGATATTGGCTACGAAGACTATTTGTACAGCAGCCAGTATTGCTTTATTGAATGGCCAGAAAAAATTGTTAACCTTTTGCCGCTATCATACGTAAAGGTTACAATTAAAGACCAGGAAAGTAAAAGACTAATCACATTATCTATTAACGAATGATCACTTCACAAGATTTGTTGAAGTCCCTCTCTCAATCAGCATCTCTTCAAACAAAAGAAGAGATGCTCGAAGTTGGCAGAAAAAAGGGCAAATTATATATCGGAATTCCCAACGAAAATTCATTTCAAGAAAATCGGGTAGCCCTAGTACCAGCATCTGTAGCCTTTTTAAGTAATAACGGCCATAGAGTAGTTATTGAGAAAGGTGCCGGCTTAGCATGTCAATTTTCTGACACGGCCTACAGTGAGGCTGGTGCAGAAATTGCCGATGGAGTTCAAGAGGTTTATAAAGCGGATATTGTTTTAAAAATAGAGCCACCGACTTTGAAGGAAGTTGAGCTGATGCAGCACAAGCAGACCCTTATATCAGCATTACAACTCACGGTGCAGCCTAAAGATTTGATTAAAAAATTGATGGCAAAGCGCATAACAGCTATTGCCTGGGATTATGTTAAAGATCAAGAAGGAATTTTGCCAATAGTTAGATGTATGGGTGAAATTGCAGGCAATACAGCTATATTGATTGCCGCTGAATATTTAAGTAATGCTAATAACGGTATGGGTCAGATGTTAGGGGGGATGTCTGGTGTAGCTCCAAGCGAAGTCGTAATTATAGGTGCGGGAACAGTTGGTGAGTTTGCTGCTCAGTCTGCTTTGGGTCTAGGGGCTCAAGTAAAAATATTTGATAATTCTACTTACCGTTTACGCAGAATGCAGAATAGTATTGGCAGGCGAATGTATACTTCTACTATTCAGCCAGAGGTTTTAAAACAGGCATTAAAAACAGCTGATGTTGCCATTGGTGCCATGCGTTCGGTTGATGGAAGAACACCGTGCATTGTAACTGAAGAAATGGTTGAAGCTATGAAAGAAGGTTCTGTGATTGTTGATGTTAGTATCGACCAAGGGGGATGTTTTGATACTTCAGAAGTTACCAATCATAAAAAGCCGACTTACACCAAATATGGTGTAGTTCACTATTGTGTTCCAAATATTGCTTCACGAGTTTCAAGAACAGCATCTACTGCTTTAAGTAATATTTTCGCACCTATTTTGATTGATACAGGCGAAGAAGGGGGAATTGCAAACATGATTAAAAAATATCCAGGTGTCAGGGCAGGAGTGTACATCTATAACGGAACTTTGACCAATCAACACATGGGCGAAAGTTTTGGTATTCCATACAAGGATTTAGGTTTGCTTATCGCAGCTTTTTAGTCTTAATTTGTTGACTAATTTCAATTAATGGCCAGGAATATTAGAGTTTACGCATTCGGAATAGTTTTAGGGTGTTTGATGTCTTATTTCTTTTTACGCAGAGGAGAGCATGATTTCACATTTTGGCTTCCAGAGCAAAGAGTCTTAACAGAGATTTCCGATTCTACTACTTATTCTGCCGAAGCGGAATGTGAATTAGAGTGCTATTCAATAGATAAAAAAAGCATAGAAAAAGTACTGAATGATGGAGATGTAAATTTTAGTAAAAGCTCGACAAAAGATAAACCTAAGATTTATTATGTAGAAGGAGAATCTATTTCAGGAAAGGCATTTTATTTCAAAGCGAAGATGTTACCAAGACATTCCGAGATTATTGAAATAATGTTGTCTGTTGAAGATGAACCGAGAAAATGTGACTGCTAATGTTTGAGATCAAGTCAGATGATTATTCGGTTTTCGTTGGTGATGTATTGGCTAAGGCAGATGAACATATCACCAAATGCTATACGTCTTGCCATAAGGTTATTTTAGTAGACGAGAATACTGCGAAATACTGTCTTTCAAAGATTCAGGGACTAGCATCCTTACAAAATGCTGAAGTACTCCAAATACAAAGTGGAGAAGAACACAAAACAATTGAAACTACATCTCGCATTTGGAAACATCTTTCATCAAATAAGGTAAACAGAAAAGCACTTTTCGTTAATGTTGGTGGTGGCGTTATTTTAGATATGGGAGGATTTTCTGCTTCTACTTATAAAAGGGGAATCGATTTTATTAATTTTCCGACCACGTTATTATCTCAGGTAGATGCTTCTATTGGAGGAAAATTAGGTGTTGATTTCGAGGGGTTAAAAAATCAAATAGGTGTATTTAATAATCCGAAAGCAGTTTTTGTGCATACAGAATTCCTCCAAACATTGAATGAGCGTCACGTTCTTTCTGGATTTGCCGAAATCATTAAGCATGCGTTGATTGCCGATATACAATACTTTACCGAACTAAAAGAGTTAAATTTTGAGCATATTGAAGAACTTGACAATATTATAAGGCAGTCTATCGAGATTAAGAATAACATTGTTCTTCAGGACTTTGAAGAAAGAAGCATCCGCAAAGCGTTAAATTTTGGACATACAATAGGACACGCGATTGAAAGTGAACATTTGAATCATAATAATCCCTTATTGCATGGAGAGGCAATTGCTATTGGAATGATATGTGAGGCTTATTTGTCATACTTATCAGGATTTATTTCTATGGAGGCTGTAATGGAAGTGGCCAATTATATTAATTCTGTTTTCACAAAAGTTGACCTAGATTCTAATACTTATCATAGATTGATTGAACTGATGCAACACGATAAGAAAAATATAAACAAAGGGATTAATTTTACTTTACTTGAGCGAATTGGGTTAGCTAAGGTCAACCAAACATGCTCAGTCGAGCAAATTATAGATGCACTTGATTTCTATAAGAATCACTAGCATTTGAAATTAGCAATAGCAAATACCAATATACAGGGTGTTGTTAATCTGCCAGCATCGAAAAGTGAATGCAATAGAGCTTTAATTATTGAGGCATTGTTGCAGAAATCGGACTTGATAAATAATATTTCAGAGGCAGCCGATTCTCAAACTTTGGTAAGTATTCTAAAGCAGTTTTCGAACGGAGAAGGCAAATTCAATGTTGGTCCAGCAGGAACAACCTTACGATTTCTCACTGCTTTTTTTACTACCCAAAAAGGAGCTCAAGTACTTAACGGCTCTGCTCGTATGAGCGAGCGACCAATTGGTGTTTTGGTCGATGCCTTAAGAAATTTGGGAGCGTCGATTGATTATCTAGGCAGGAAAGATTATCCACCTATTCGGATTAACGAGAGCAATATTATAGGAGGTGAAATTGAGATTGATGGAGGCGTTAGTAGCCAGTATATTTCAGCCTTAATGTTGATAGCCCCAACACTAACCAAGGGCTTAAATATTAAGATATTAGACGATTTAGTATCTCAGCCATTTTTGGAGATGACTGCTAAGTTGATGCAGTGCTTTGGTGCAGAAGTTAAATTCGATAATAGCAGTATTTTGGTTAAAAACGGGGGTTACTGCTCGAGTCAGTTCGCTGTTGAATCAGACTGGAGTGCAGCTTCATATTGGTATGAGATTTTGTCTTTTGCTAAGTCCGGTCAGGTAAGGTTAGAAGGACTGAGGCGAAATAGTTTTCAAGGTGATTCTTTAGTAGCAGACCTATACAAGGTATTTGGCGTAGAATCGCAATTCGTAAGTTCAGGTGTAATTCTCAGCAAAGTTGACATTGAACTTCCACAATATTTTGAATACGATTTTACGTTGTGCCCTGATTTAGCTCAGACAGTAGCTGTAACGTGCGCAGGCTTAAGAATAGAAGCTAAATTAACCGGGCTTAAAACTTTAAAAATTAAGGAAACGGATAGAATATTGGCGCTTCAAAAAGAGCTTGAAAAATTAGGGGTAGAAATTGAATGCGGTAATGATTGGATTAAGCTAAATATAGCTGAATGTTCATCTTTCAAACTTGAGCCCTCAGCTCAGATTGAAACCTATAAAGACCATCGTATGGCTATGTCATTTGCACCAATTGCTATAAAATCTGGCTCATTGGAAATTGAGGATCCTAGTGTAGTAGTTAAATCTTACCCAAGTTTTTGGCAAGACCTGCAAGAGGTTGGATTTTTGATGGAAGCCTAATTATTTTATTTTTAAAAGAGCAAACTAATGCTATGAAAAAATTATTGGTAATATTAATTCTTCTGTTTACAGTCTCTTTTTACAGTGCTGCTCAAGATGAAAATATTTTCGTAATAGTAGATCACATGCCTACTTTTCAAGGAGGCGAAGAGGTTATGAACAAGTTCTTCCTTGAAGAAATGATGTACCCCCAGATAGCAGCCTCTGGAGGAATAAAAGGTAAGGTACATGTTAGTTTTGTCGTTAATGAAGATGGCAGCATCTCTGAAGTTAAAATATTGAAAGGCAAGCCAATGGGTTTAAGTAAAGAGGCTTTGCGATTAATTAAAAAAATGCCAAACTGGACACCTGGTATGCAGGGAGATAAGGTGGTTAAAGTCCGAATGATAGTTCAGGTAGATTTCCCTTTAGAACTAAAGGCTTTCAAGCATGAAAATAAAAAAATAAGGTGTAATCCAATGCCGAATATCAATCAATATGGTAGCCCGGTTTATTATAATAACCAATATTTTGTATGGATCTATAACGAAGCTATCCAGGCCCTCAAAGAGAATAAGTATAAAAAATCGGAAGAGTTATTTAATAAAGCTTTGGAAATATCTGGGCCAACTGGTGTCGGCAGTTCACACGTATATTTCAATAGAGCTTTAGCTCGAATGAATCAAGGTAACATGTCTTTAGCTTGTGGAGATTTTAGAAGAGCTCGCAAAATAGGATATGCTGAGATTGATAAAACAATTAAGGAAGTCTGCCCTCAATAAATTACCGATTCAAACAATGTGCGTAGTATTTTTAGTTAGTAGACACGGACTAAAAATATATCCCAATTCCAATTTGCGGTAACGCTAAACTTTCGTGCGTTTTATTCACAGGTCGATATGTGTTTAAAGAATTAATTCTAAAGATGTATTCTAAATCGTAAACAATAAAGTCGGTTACTTTATGCTCAAAACCTATCCCTACTGTTGGTCCGTAAGTTAGAGTGTTAATTTCGTTTTCTTTATAAATATTCGATAATCCATAATGACCGCTAATTCTAGGGCGAAAATTATGTTTATTAGTGAAAAAATATCCACGAAAACCCGTATGGAATCCAATAGCTCCAATTGTGTTCCTAAATGCGGCATATCCTAGGCCTAATGTTAATGAGAAATGATCTAAACCAAATTCTCCGTTAATTCCTAGCACTCCTTGAGGCAGTCCATAGCCAACTTTAAGTCTAGTATGAATTTTAATTTTGGCAAGTCCTCTTGGGTTATGAAATAGGTGACTTTTAATAGCTTTAAATCGAACTTTTTTTGTCTCGAATTGAGCTTTAGAATCTAAATTAGAGAAAAGCAATAGAAAAATAGTTAATATGAGAAGGGTATGCTTGTTCAAGAATGATTAAAGTTTAAATCGTATTTGTGCACGTATCTCCGTTTTCTTGTTTCCATTAATTTGGTTCAGACCAGAGCCAATTGTAGACACATTTGAATAGTATGTTTGAGCTACACGCAACCAAACATCTATACCGCGCATTACTCTGTATCTAAATGTAATATACATTCGCGTACCTCTATTGTAATAGGCAGGCACCCCAAAATAGTAGAGCACATCGTTTTCGTAAGCATAAATTCTTGCATCATAACTATCCATATCGAACAATGCAAAGCGAGCGGTAAATGAGTACGGTTTGCTCATAGGTTTGTATTTGATGTCTTGATAAATTAGATATCCGCTAGACGGAGTATTCTCCCCTAATTGATAATGGCTATATTGTATCCTATTCTGAAAAGTAACTGCATCGCTTACTTTGTATCTAATATTATATCTTAAATATTGTAAATCTGCGTCAACAACTTCTTTTATCCCATCGTATTGTCCAAAAGTTGTTTCTACAAATCCAGATGAAGTAGTGTCGGTAATTTCTGGCTTACCGTTTCTGCCTTTTACTTCTTGCTTATAACGAGCGTACATTTCTAGTTTTTTAGATGGCTTCCAATTTAGTTGAGCCAAATAGTCAACACCCGATGTTGGAGTGTTCGAAGACGAATTAAGCCAGGGGAAACTAAATCTATCGATATATCCAGAGAACTTAATTGTGCGGGTCAGCTTCGCTTCTAATCCGGCATATAAACCTTTTTCATTTTGTGATTTAGTGCTAACCTCACTGAATGGGTTTACCATCATATGATAATAGTTTCTATCAAAACTTCGGTAAAGTATAGAAAAAGAAAGTCTTGGGTCTAAACTAGCCATCAAACCAAACAAAACCGCAGAGCCACCGCCAATGCTGGTAGATGCTTCTCCAAAAAAATTGAAATTTCGGATAATATAATTATAATCTAATCCTAAATTGAATTGTTGGGTTTTATCTGATTTACTGAACTGTGCGTAAGGAGCTTGGTTTGATGAATTAAGAAGCATGGTAGAATTACTATAAACAGCTGTTCCACCAATTTCTAGCTTTTTACCTTTATAAGCAAGATGAGAGCCTAAATGGGTTAGTGTTATCGCATCTTTATCTTCAATTTCACTTGGTTTAGCATGGATTCCAGAATTTAGTTCAGAAGTAAAACGAACAACTTCATCAGAAGCATCATCAACTAAAATGATATTTGCATCTCTTTTATTTCGAGAATAGAAGCCAGTAGCTTCAAATTTTCCTAAATCTACTGTGCCAGCGGCCCCGCGCATAAATAGATTTTCATCTACAGAAGTATAGGCCTTTATGCCCAAAGGGTTCTTTTTTATATTGATAACATCTGCTGATTTTCCGAAAGCTCTGCCTGACCAGAAGGTAAGTCCCTGTCCAAACATTATTTGATAATCACCTAAAGCAAGTTGTTTAATTTTTCCAATATTTCTTATGTAAAAATGAGCGGAGTAGTAATCAAATCCTTGCCTTTGGGTATTAATAAAAAACTCTTCCCCTGCATCTTTTTCTGCGGTTACACCAAAACTTATATTGGTGCCAAACTTAAATCGATAACGTGTATACAATTTATCGGGACTCCCTAGATATCTCTTGTTCGGGTTCTCTGAAAGAAGAGAATCAGCGATAGGAGAATAACCCTCCATTTCTTCTAGCACACGTGTATATCGAATAAATAATTCGTGGTTGCCGTTTTTGACTAGGTCTTTTAATGAAATATGTGGAGAATCTAAATTGGAATTCACTTTAACAAATGGTAATACGGACTGTATGTCATCAATACTCAACCCTTTAATAGCTTGAAGTTCATATATAGTCATTAGTTTTCCGTTTTTATCTATGTGACTAAGCAGGTTGTTAATTTGGAATTCATTGAGTAGAAATAGCTGTTGCAATTCTTCCTTGCTAGTAAAATTCAAATTTATTGGATGCTCAATAAAATAATATAGTTGCTCGAATACTGTAGTTAAATCAAAGTTTTCGGCTTCCGAAGTTTCAGCCAAAAGCTCAATCCTTTTATCGATAACATCAGTTTTTTGTCTCTCAGCTTTATCTTTTTTATTTTCGGAATAGTATTCCGTTTCCTCAGCCTTATCTTGCGCAATAATGGGGAAGAAAAGACTAAAGAGAAACAGTATGAAAAGAAGTTTTTTCAAAACGTATAGCCAAGCGATAATTGTGGAGTATATCCAAGAACAGAGTGAAAGGAGGTTGCTAGATCGAATTCGAAACCTTTTAATCGAACCCCAAAACCAAAGGATGAAACAAATGGATTGGAAGCGATACCGGCCCTAATAAAAATAGGTTCTGAAATATTGTATTCTAAACCAGATTTAAAGACTGGTTTGTGGTCCATATCTTTTTCCATTTCAGCAGTCAATAATATCTTTTCTGAGAGCGTATAGCCAGCCCCAAAACGAAGTATGGTTGGTAAATGCTCATCATTGTATTCTGCCACTCTGGCGCGGGACGGATTAAAAATGTGAGCTCCAACCGTTAGTTGTTCAGTTAAAATGGCCATTATTCCAACTTCACCACCGAAAACATTAACACGACCGTAGTTATCTCCGATGCCAATACTGAAATAATCGAGTTGAATACCCACAGAAAACATAGGACTTAGCTTTCTTGCATAAGCTAACCCCAATTTGGTTTCATTATATAGTGAATAACCAAACCCACATACAGAAAGTCCGAAAGTGCCAGCTTCTGTGGGTAAAACGAAAGCTCCGCCTTGGAGTCCAAGTGCTGAGGTTGTGTATCTACTTTCGTAATAGGCACCAACAGTCTTTTTATCTAACCACGCAAGTCCTGCTTGATTATGATGTATCGCCCATCTGTCTTGAAGCATAACAGATGAACTTCCCATAGATGCTGAACGCCCACCAATATGATAATTATCGCCAGAAGCCAATCCTTTACTATAAAGACAAGTAAGCAACCCAACAAGGATTAGTTTAAAAAAATCCATTTCCGAAATGTATGAAATTAAGTTTAAAAATAATGTAATTGAGTAACGAAATTTCTTTCCTGTCGTTTGAGTGCAGTAGCCCGGGATTAGGTAGTACTAAAATTAATTACATAAGTGCATGTTTGTTCACTAAAATATTAACTTCGTCAGAATTCGATGCGGCACATTAAAGTATATCTATTATTTATTATTGTTCAATGGGTTTCAATTTCAGGTCATTGTCAAACGTATAATTTTGACCATTATTCGGTTGAAGACGGTCTGACTCAGAATCAAATCCTTTCATTATATCAAGACAGTAAAGGTTACATATGGTTTGGAACAAATCTAGGTGGCGTTAGTATTTATGATGGAAATAAATTTGAGACTATAAATGATTTAGATGGACTACCAAGTAATGTAGTTTTTTCTGTAACTGAGGATGATCAAAATCGAATGCTTTTCGCTACCAATGGTGGAATCGGGGTTTTGGATCAAAACAAATTTACTACTTATGATAAGCGAAATGGTTTGTCGCATGATAGAGTATTCAAAGTTTTTCAAGACTCAAAGAATAATATTTGGATAGGCACACAAGAAGGTGTTTATCGTTTAGTAAATGACAGTATTATTCCATTTAATCAGGATACTAATCTAAGTAAGTTACCTGTCTTTGAAATTTATGAGGATTCTAAATCAAATATTTGGTTTTGCACATTAATGGGAGGTATTTTTAAAAATAATGGTGCTGAAATTATTCGTTATACAAAGAATGAAGGCTTACTTCATGATTATGTTAAATCTGTTCTTGAAGATAATACCGGTAATATTTGGATAGGCACACTTGAAGGCTTTAATATTCTTACTACAAATGGTGAAATGACAGAGAAAAAGATTTTTAACAATGATTCAAAACTCTCGGTTAATAGTGCCACCAAAGATATTGATGGCACCCTTTGGTTTGGAACAGAATCTGGCTTAATGCGATATAAAAATGATTCGTTCACAAAATATGTATCAGAAAATGGAGTGCAAAGTGTTAAGATATTATCGGTAATAAATGATGATGAAAATAATTTATGGCTTGGTACTAATGGAAAAGGTGCTGCAAAACTTAATTATCATGGCGATATTTTTTCTAACTATAGTGTTCAACATGGTTTAGCCAATGATATTGTTACAAGTATTTTAGAAGATTCTCAAGGATCAATGTGGCTTGGTTCTGACAGAGGAATAACTCAGTTTGATGAAAGTGGATTCAAAGTTCATTCAACAACTGAAGGAGAAAACACTGTTGGAATTGCTTCTGAGGCAAGAAATATTATTGACGTAGGGAATGGTAATTTATGGATTGCAACTAAGAGTAAAGGTGCAGTTTCAAAAATTGGCAGTCAATTTACTAACTATGGAGATGTTGGTGGTTTAATATCGAATACTTGCTATTCAGTTCTAATGGATAATAATGATTTATTATGGCTAGGAACAAATATGGGATTAATGACAAAATCTAGAGATGAACCATTTAAATCATTTCCAGAATTACAAGGAGAAACTATTTGGTCTATTTACCAAGAGAAAAAAGGTGCTATGTGGTTTACCACGGACAAAGGCGCAACTATGTATGATGGAAGTAGCTTTCAGTATTTTGGAGAAAAAGATGGATTTGTTGATGGGCGTGTGAGAAAAATGGTGGAAGACAAACAAGGTAATTTTTGGTTTGCGACTAACAAAGGTATCTATAGATATAATGGTAAGTCATTTAAAAATATTGATGATAAAACGGGATTGATCTCCAATACCATTTATTCTATTTTAATCACTAAAGAAGGAGTTATGTGGTTAGGAACTCAAGATGGAATTCAAAGAATTGATGTAAATAAGTTTAATAGTACGGGGAAATGGGTAACAAGATCATACTCTAAAGGAGAGGGTTTTATTGGTGTGGAATGTAATTCTAATGCTATATGTGAAACTAGTGATGGTAGAATTTGGTTTGGTACTGTTAATGGGGTAACAATTTTTGACCCTAAACTTGAGACAGTTAACACAAAAGAGCCAAATACGCATATAACCAATTTAAGGTTAGAATTTGAAGATTATGATTGGTCGAAATATTCTGATGGAGAAAAAGACGGTTTACCAACAAATCTGGAATTAACCTATAAAAAGAACCATCTATCTTTTGATTTTGTAGGCATTTCATACCGGGCTCCTGAAAAAGTGATGTATCAATTTAAATTAGCTCCTCTTGATGAAGCATGGCTCCATTGGACGAATAAAAATGAAGCAGTATACCCCCATATTCCTCCTGGTAAGTATACATTTATGGTTAGAGCAAAAAACAGTGATGGTGTTGCAAACATTTCCTACACAGAGTTCTCCTTTGTGATTCTGCCGCCATGGTACCAAACTTGGTGGCTGTACACTATTTGTTTTGTGTCTTTTTTTTCTATCATATATGTATACTTATCCTACAGAACTAAGCAGCATAAACAACAAAAAGAAAATTTAGAAAATTTAATTGCCGAACGCACTAGCGAATTGGTAAAAGAAAAGGATAAGGTTGAAAAAATTATTCAAGCTATTCTTCTAAAAAATGAAATGATTGAGGAAAAGAATACTGAGATTATGGATAGTATAGAGTATGCTAAAGGTATTCAAGAAGCCATTCTACCGAGTGAGGAAAAAATGAAGAAATTTCTACCGAAATCATTTGTTCTTTTCCGGCCCAAAGATGTTGTAAGTGGCGATTTTTATTGGATGGATCATAAAGAGGATATATCATTTTTTACTGCTGCAGACTGCACTGGTCATGGCGTGCCAGGCGCTTTCGTTAGTATGGTGGGCGCCAATGGTTTAAATAGAGCGCTTAATGGTTACGATTTGCGGTCTCCCGCAAAAATTCTAGATTTGTTACGTGAGTTAGTTGAAGAAACTTTTAAAGCTCGAAAGGATGGAATGGATCTGGGGCTATGCGCTCTGCACCATCAGACTAATGAAATACATTATTCAGGAGCAAACAATCCACTTTGGGTAATTAGACCAAATAGGAATAAGCTCATCGTAAATAATACGGAAGTTGAAGCTAGTTTAAGTTTAGAGCACAATTTATTTGAAGTAAAAGCAGATAAACAGCCGGTTGGGTCATTTGATCACGCAGAACCATTTAATAATCATGTTGTTCAATTAGAAGAAGGAGATTCTGTTTACGTATTTACCGATGGATATCCCGATCAATTTGGTGGTCCAAATGATAAAAAGTTTATGGCCAAATCCCTCAAAAAACTTCTGATTAGTATTTATGACGTACCAATGGAAAAACAGCGAGATATTCTTGATAAAAGTATTATCGATTGGATGAGCGTTAGCGGCAACAAGCAAATCGATGATATTTGTATCTTTGGGGTACAGATTTAATGAAGCAATCCTATCAGTTAATATTTTTATTTTTTGTGATTTCCTTAACAGGATTTACACAAGATGTGTTGTATTTCATGAATTACGACACATTGCTGTCGAAAGTAATTTCTATTAAGCTAAATGAAATCGAGTACAAGAAGTTCAATAATTTGAAAGGACCATCTTATTTTGTGAATATTGAAAAAATCAACAAAATTGTTTATTCGAATGGATCAGCAGATGAATTTAATTACTTACAACCAAGAGTTAATTATGAAGGCGAAAATGCTGCACTTGTTCTAGTAAGTGGCGATAGAATTGACATAATATTGTTTAGTGTTGATGCGAATAATATTCGGTATAAAAAGAAAGATAATTTATTGGGGCCAAATTATTATTCTTCAATGGATAAGATTCATAAAATAGAATATGCAAACGGAGAGGAAAATATTTTTAATAAACTTAAAGTTCAAAAAAGCCCTAAAAAGAAGAAAGTTGTAGGCAATTTAATAAGAACGGATTGGAAGAACTACTATTTAGACGATTATAGGATTTCAGCCAAAAAGGTTGAAAAGAGGTTGGAAGCACTAAATGATGCAGATGTTACGAAGCTGTTAAATGAAGCGCGACAAGTGAAGACTTTTGCAAAGACTTTAGGTTATTCGTCAATTGGTTTTGCAATAATTGGTCTCGGAACTGCGTTTACAGGTTTATTTGTGAGAGCTGTAAATGGAGCTAACGAGGTTCTTGTTTTCTCGGGATGGTCAGGCGTTATGACCTTAGTAACTTTAATAGGGAGTGGTTCGTTAAGACCGGTGTATAAAGATAGAATGAAGCGAGCGATTGCTTTGTACAATCAAAAAATAGATCAATGAAAAATATTTTGTTTTGGATATTTCTAGCTTGTATTAGTTCTAGCAGTTTTGCCCAAGATGTTATTCTAAAGAAGGACGGAAAAGAAATTGAGGCGCTAATTATTGAGGTACATGAAACCGAAATTCACTATAAAAAGTTCAATAATCAATCAGGACCAACATACATTATCAGTATTTCATCGTTAAATTTAGTTCGTTACGAAAATGGTGCTGTAGAATCTTACGAGTCAACTATTAAAGAGAAGCAAAAAAAAACAGTTATACCTAAACCGAAAGAAGAAAAATCCGAAGAGATAGTCGTTAGATCGGGCCAATATTATTATCAAGGCCGACAAATTAGTACAAAAAAAGTAAAGCAACTTTTTGCTCAACACAATTCTGAAGAAGCCATCTCAATGTGGAATCGGTCTAACACGAATCAAGGGTTTTCTTATGCGGCAAACATAATAAGTTATCCTGTTGTTATTTTGTCTTATTTTAATCCATTTAGTTTGATAGTAGATCCAGGAGTTGCGATTTTAATTTCGATTGGTGGTTATGTTGTTTCAGCAGGGTTACAAGTAGCCCACTATGGTTTAAAAACATTATATGCAAACCAACGTATAGAGGCTGTCGAGTTGTATAATGAAGATGTAAAATCTGAGCAGCAGCATGATGGAGATGATTATTATTAATTATTAGAAATTATTATTAGAATGAGATGTACCTATTTTATACTTGCTGTCTTATTGGTTGTATTGTCGCATAATCTTATTGCTCAAGATACCATTGTAAAAAAAAATGATGTACTAATAGCAGCAAAGGTTATTGAGGTGCATGAGGATGAAATTCATTATAAAAAATTCATTAATCTAGATGGTCCAACATATATTCTAGAAACTACGAAAATTACACGCATTATATATCAAAACGGGGAGGTAGAAACTTATGACGTTCAGCCCTCGAGTGCAATCTCTCCTTCTGGATGGCAGAAACAATCTGAGCAAACTTACACTGAGTCTATTGAAATATATGACGGTAAATATTATTATCATAATAGGCGAGTAGGTGCTAGTAAATTAAAGAGCCTAATTTATGAACAAGGCGACCCTGAAGCGATACAAATGTGGAACACTTCAAAAACATTACAAGGATTTGCTTATGGGGTTGGGTTTGGAGCGATTCCGGTGGGTTTATTTTCTGCTACTGCGGCCAGTTTTATTGAGCCGGCCTTAATTTATGTTGTTCTCTTTGTGGAGATGCCGCTAATGATTGCGGCAAATATTACCCTATTGGGAACTTATAAAAACAAAAGAATAAAAGCGGTTGAATTATATAATGAGAGTTTAAAGCAAGAAACTCATGGAGAAGGTGATTATTATTGATTGTGGCATTCTGATGAAATTACCATTCTTAATAAATGAAAGTAAGTAGCCGTCTCTCTCAAACACTCATGGTTCGTTCCTCCTCTTAATCCCGCATGGTGGCATAAGTATTTTGCCTTTTCAACATTGCTACTTGGGTTTTCAACAAAAGAAATGTATGTGCAAGTTATTCGTTTTTTTGACTCATAGTGTAAGTAAGAATTGGTCACAGCACAAATTCCAATAATTAACATAGTCAAATATCTAGTTTTAATTATTCTTGTTAAGTCAGCCACCGCAATCAATATGAGACCCATAAAGATGAACCAACACATAACAATCAAAACGTCATAGTAATTTGGGCCAAATAACTCGAAATTTGTTAAGTGGAGATCGATCATCATCAATGAGGCCGAAAGAACCCAAACAATACACAGTCCTATTTTTGCTTTTTTCATCAACTTTATAAGTTAATAATTAAACACCAAATATAATGAAGTCTCATTATATTTTATGGTGAGTCATCATTATAGTATGCAGGTCTATCGTTTATTTAGTTAGAATTTAACTCGTTAATCTCAGCATTCACTATCTCAATTTGTATTTGAGTTAGTTTGTTGAAGATTACAAAAAGTGGTTGATGAGAGAACTTAGTTGCTAACCAGGCTTTGGAATTACTAACGTTTATTTTATTGTCGGATAAAAACTCGTTATGAGCTATGAGCATTTTCTGGAGCTCTTCTCCGCTAAACTCATGTGCGCTAAAATTTTCTACAAGAACATCATTATTAATCGCTTCTATGTATCTCGGGCCATCTTCCGGGTGAAGTTGTTTTGACTTTTCTTCCGGATTTACCTTAGATAGGATGTACTGTTTGAGTCCATCAAGATAGGACACGACATCTTCACTAGATTTTGATAATGCTTCGTTTCTATGCTGAGTGCGGAGTTTTTCTGCTGAACGGTTCTGAAATTCTAAATTCTGCTCCAAGTCATAGTTAATATCAGTTAGTGACAAAACATAATTGTAAGAATGTGATTGATTGGTGAAAGCAAATAATATGCTCACAATAGCCATCAGGAGCACTGAAGAAGTAACCGGTTGAATTTTCATTATCGCTTGTTTGCCAACAGATTTGATAAACAAAGGGATAAAGAAAACTAAGAATATTCCTATACCGCCAAGCA